>RFIL01000227.1 GCA_003695285.1 Calditrichota bacterium | reverse complement strand
TTTCGCTGATAACTGCCCGGGGATGTGCCTTCACCTGCAAATGGTGCAGCCATTCGGTCTACGGCTACACTCATCGACGCCGTCGTCCGGAGAAAGTGCTGGAAGAAATTCAGGAAATCATAAAAGCGTATCATCCCACCCATCTCTGGTTTGCCGATGATGTGTTCACTGTTAATAAACGGTGGCTACAAAAGTTTCATGCCCTCATGAAAGAAGCGAACATCCACCTGCCCTTTGAATGCATCGCCCGGGCGGATAAGCTGGATGAAGAAATTGTGGTGCTTCTGAAGGAACTGGGTTGCTATCGGGTGTGGTTTGGCGCGGAATCGGGCAGTCAAAAGATTCTCGATGCCATGTCTCGTGGGGTCACCCTGCAACAGATCACCGATGCCACCCGCTGGTGCCAGAAGCATCAAATACAGGCTGGTTTTTTTGTAATGTTCGGTTACCCGGATGAGGAGCTGGAAGACATTTATCAAACCATTGAATTTGTCAAAACCCAACAACCGGATGTGTATTTGACCACCGTTGCCTATCCTTTACGGGGTACCCGAATGTTTGAGGAGGTTCAGGATCGGATCATCACTGAGCACCCCTGGGAAGAGCAATTTCAGAGAACTCTGGAATTACGAGACCGTTACACACCTCAATTGTACCAATATGCTATCAAAAAATTAGCGAGTGAATATCGCCACATTCAGTTAAAGCGGGAGAAGAAAGAACTGTTCAAACAACTGTATCACTCCCTCCGCTCTCGCTATTGTGATTGGCGAATCCATCAATTAGCCAGGTTGCGAACATGAGCACTACAAGCCTCTTTGACATATACGCCGGGGTTTATGAAAAGAAATTCAATCAAAACCGGATGGGCATTTATCAGCGCTCACGGGTCCATCGGGAAATGGCGAAGTGGTTAACTCCTGGCTCCCTCATTCTGGATATCGGATGCGGTCCCGGCTCAGATTTCCATTTCTATAAATCTCTTAACCTCAGTGTTCATGCAATTGACAGTTCAGAAAAAATGATAAGGCTGGCACAACAGGAAGCGAGACGCTTAAATTTTAATGCACGGATTGAACAGAGCCGCTTTCAGGATTGTACTTTCCGGGATAAGTATGACGCGGTGATTCTGAATTTCGGGGTTATCAATGTTTTTCATCCGTTAGATCCGGTTCTGGAAAAGATTGATTCTCTGCTGAAAGCGGATGGAAAAGTAGTCATTGTATCAATGCCACCGGTTCAACTGTTTTTAAGTGGTGAATGGCTTTTAACTTTTCAATGGCGAGCCCTGTATCGACGGTTGTTTTTAAAAAAAGCCATGGTTAGTGAGGATACGGAAATTTTTTATTATCGCTGTAAAGATTTTCAGCCATATTTCAGGGTTTTAGATTCTATCCCCTTGGGGACATTTTTACCGACCCCGGATCAATATGCCAGGCATCCCCTTCTCCGGAAAATGGGGGATTTCCTTTTACCTATTGAACATTTTTTTTCCTCATTTCTGCCGGAGTGGATGGGAGGGGATCATGTGTTCTATTTACTGGGGAAAAAAATCTAAGGATGAGAAGAAATTTTCCTTGGGAGGGACTCAAAAAGAAGAGGTAACCCGGTCATGAACAGATTTTTTCAGGAAGAGATAACGGTTGCCATTATTGCCGGCGGTAAGAGCACACGATTCGGTTCACCGAAAGCTCTGGCTTATTTGGGAGATAAGCGGCTGATCGATTATGCACTGGAAACCGCCAACAATCTTTCCTCTAATGTTGTTTTAAGTGTGGCAAGAGACCACCCTTTCCAGAATATCCTGAATGTTTCTTTTGTGGTAGATGTTTTACACAACATTGGACCAGCAGGTGGTATATATTCGGTTCTCAAATATTCCCCTTCTCCCTGGATTGCTGTGCTTCCCTGTGATATGCCTTTACTCTCCGCTACAATCTATCAGTATTTATGGCAATCCCGGAGAGGTATTAAACCGGTCGTTGCTCAATCTCATTCAGGGCTGGAGCCTCTGGTATCCCTCTGGAATACCAGCATTATCCCCTCATTTGAATCGATGATACGACAGGGTATTTTTTCACTTCACAAATTAATCGAAACCTTCGACGGGATCATTGTTGATTTACCCCGTATTATGGAAGCTTATCAGCCTCACTATTTCTTAAATGTCAACCGGAAAGAAGACCTGAACAGAATCAAGGAAATACTGGCATCACAGGAATAGTTTGGTTGCTGAGGTTGCCAGAGTATCGACCATAAGAATTCCGGTCCATTTAAAATTTTCCCCTATTGTATTTTTTACTTATTTTTTGTTATAATAGAAATGTAATTGATGAATGTAAAACTCCGAGCCGTGGTATCTACGTTCCGGTGATGGAATATGATGCCCGGCCGACGTCTCTGTGAATAACAGAGCAGGGTGCATCTGGAAACGGATGTGCCTTCCGTGCTTGAAAAGGAGTTGCCATATGAAGACAAATCACCAATCCCCTTCCCCGATTAATTCCAGAGAAAATGTGTTAATTGATAAATTTGGCAGGCAGATTAGCTATGTCCGGCTTTCAGTTACCGATCGTTGCAATCTGAGGTGTGTGTATTGCATGCCCCGGGAGAAAATGCGTTTCCTCCCACGGGATGAATTGTTAAGCTTTGAAGAGATCGTGCGGCTGATGCACATCCTCGCTTCACTGGGGATTCGTAAAGTACGCATTACCGGTGGCGAACCTTTTGTGAGAAAGGATATTATCAAGCTGATTGAATTCATCTCGGAAATTGAGGGTATTGAAAGAATTCACATTACCACAAACGGTATTTTAACCTCTAAATTTATCCCCCAATTAAAAGAAATGGGGATTCGAGGAATTAACCTCAGCCTGGACACTCTTGACTCCAGAAAATTCTATGAATTAACCCGGCGGGATAATTTTAAAGCTGTTATGGACAGCTTTCACAAAATCCTGGAATATGAAATCCCTCTCAAAATCAATACGGTCTTACTGGATGGCATCAATACTGATGAAATCATCCCTCTTTCCCTCTTAGCCAGGGACTACCCGGTTGATGTTCGCTTTATCGAGGAGATGCCATTCAACGGGAATCCGCATAATCCTGCCAAAATCCGCTGGGATTACCGTCAGATTCTTGAAGTGCTATTTCAGGAATATCCTGACATAACCAAGATTCCGGATTCCCCACATTCTACTTCTATGAATTATCGAATCCCCGGTTTTCAAGGAAATGTCGGGGTGATTGCCGGGTATAGCCGTTTGTTCTGTGGCCAGTGCAATCGAATCAGAATCAACGCCAAAGGGTTATTGCAAACCTGCCTGTACGGGTCTCCGGAATTGAATGTAAAAGAATTATTGAGAAAACATGATGATGATGACATCATTAAGGAAGCACTTCAAACACAGGTGAATAAAAAATATCGAAATGGCTGGGAAGCTGAGAAAGCAAACATTGCTGCCAGGATTGCCAATGAATCCATGTCCATCATTGGCGGTTAGATAACTTTTAATGAAGGATTTTATACCAGGAGTTAGAGAATGATTGATGTTAGCCCTAAATTTAACACCTTAAGATATGCCCTTGCGAAGGGTACCCTGTTCGCCACCCAGGAAACCATTCAGCGGGTAAAGGAAAAAACCGTTCCCAAAGGCGATGTTCTGGAAGTAGCCAGAGCAGCAGGCATTAACGCTGCTAAACGCTGCTCCGATTGGATGGTCTTCTGTCACAATCTTCCACTGGATTGGGTAGAACTCCGGTTTGAACTGGGAGAGGACTTCATCAAAGTTTTTGCTGAGGTGAAAGCCATCTGGAAAACGGGGGTGGAGATGGAAGCTCTCTCTGCTGTAACCGGTGCACTCCTTAATATGTATGACATGTTAAAGCCTCTGGAAACCAATCTCTCAATGGGAGAGATTAAACTGGTGAAAAAGAAGGGTGGAAAGAGTGATTTTCAGGATAGTTTTGCTGAGCCGCTAAAAACTGCCGTTTTAGTAATCTCCGATTCGACCTATGCCGGAGAACGAGAGGATAAATCTGGTAAAATTATCAAAGAATTTTTAGCCAATCAACCGGTCAATATTGCGTTTTATGAGATACTGCCCGACGAAGAGGAAAAAATTAGCCATCGGTTAAAAGAATTGGTGGACAAGGAAAAGGTCGTGTTAATCTTTACCACCGGAGGTACGGGTCTTGGCCCCAGGGATGTTACCCCGCAGGCAACTCGAGCGATCATCGATTATGAAGTTCCGGGTATCGC
>RFIL01000226.1 GCA_003695285.1 Calditrichota bacterium | reverse complement strand
GAGGTGCGACCAATGGCATCGGCGGTGATGGTAACCACCCGATCCCCTTCCACATGGTTGATGTTGCTCAATCCGGAAGTTAACTCGATGCTGGCAATATTGGCCAGAGGATAATGTTTGCCTTCATAAAAAATAGTCAGGTTTAGTAAATCGCTATAGCTCTTGCGAAAATCTTTGCTGAAGCGTACAGTGATGTCATATTCTTCCGTACCCACACGATATTCTGAAGCCTCCGTACCGTTGATTGCCGTACGGATGGTATTAGCGATGAGGGAAGTACTTAATCCAAACAGAGCAGCTTTCTCGCGATCAATCCGCACCCGAACTTCCGGCTTCCCCTTCTGATAATCATCTTTTAACTTGCTGATACCGGGCACATCATCGATAATATCCTGAATTTCTTCAGAAATAGAGGAGAGCACCCGGAAATCCTCTCCCTTGATCTGAATCTCTACCGGCATTCCGGTGGGAGGACCTTCCTGGGGTTTGCTCACATCAATTTGAGCTCCGGGAATCCCCTGCACTTTTTCGGCAATTTGTTCCAATGTTGCAAATGAATTTTGATGACGTTCGCTTTTATCCAACAAATCAATGGTTACCTGGGATTTGTGAGAAGCGCCGCCACCACCGCCAAAGTCAAACATATTGGACTGACTCCCAACATTGGCCACGTAGTTTTCCATATCCGGCGTATCCTGAATTCGCTTTTCAATTTCCCGGACAATCACATCCGAGGTCTCCAGACGGGTACCCAGAGGGGCTTCAACATCGACAAAAATTTGCTTGGGCTCGGTCTCCGGGAAAAATTCAATCCCATGGTTCAAAAAGGCATAGGCAATTCCCATCAGAATGTATCCACCGACTAAAATACCAATCACAGATTTACGGTGACTTAAAGCCCAACGCAGGGTTCTTTCATAGTGAACCGTTAGCCAGCGGAGAAATCGATCTCCGGGTAACCGTGACATCTTCTTATCCAGCTTGATAAAGCTGGATGCCAGCACCGGATTAATGACCAGGGCAACAAATAATGAAGATGAAAGGGTGATGATCAAGGTGATGGGAAGATATTTCATAAATTCCCCGATGATGTCCTCCCAGAAAATCATGGGTAGAAAAGCCATCAAAGTGGTCGCGGTGGAAACGATCACTGGCATCCCAACTTCATGGGTGGCTTCTGAGGCTGCTTTCAACAGGGGAGTTCCCTCCTCGTGGTGGCGATAGATATTCTCTACGATCACCACCGCGTTATCCACCAGCATCCCCAGCGCCAGAATTAAACTGAACAGCACTACCATATTAAGGGTGTATCCCAGCATGCTTATCACGATAAACGAAATTAACATGGAGAAAGGAATGGCAACTCCCACCAGCAATCCATTGCGAGTTCCCATAAAGAAGTAAAGAACAAAGACAACCAACAATAGACCGGCGATGATGTTGTTTTCAAGGTCATTTACCATCACCTTAATATCTTCTGAAAAGTCCATGACAATGACGTAGTCAGTGTTGGTGGGAAAATGTTCCTTTTCCTCTTTCATGATCTGTTTGACTTTTTCGGTAATCGCAATAATGTTTTCTCCACTGCGCTTCTGAACAGAGAGTGTAACACTGGGTTTACCGTTCAAACGGGAGTAACTGGTTTGCTCTTTGAAGCCAAAATAAACATCAGCCAGATCTCGGAGATAGATTGGGGAACCGTTCCGGGATTTTACCACGATATTTTTCATTTCTTCCACAGTTTCAAATTCACCCGGAACCCGGACCGTCCAGTTCAATGAGGGGCTTTCCAAAGACCCGCCGGGGATGGTTAAATTTTCCCGTCGAATGGCATTAATAACATCGTTAACCCCCAGATTGTAATATTGCAACCGTGCCGGGTTGACATCTACTTTCACTTCTCGTTCCAGCCCTCCCGAGATGGTGACATCCAGGACTCCGGGAATTTCTTCAATTTTTTCCTGGATATCTTCTGCCAGTTGTTTAAGCCGAACCAGAGATTGCTCTCCGGTAATGCTAATGAGCATGATGGGGATGTTTTCAAAATTAATTTCCTGAACAATGGGATTTTCCAGATCTGAAGGAAGTTCCGGTTTGGCCTGATCCACCTTTTCCCGTACTTTTCGTACTGCTTCATCAATATCGATGTCGGGCTCAAACTTTGCCACAATGCTGGCGTACCCCTCACGACTGGTAGAAGTCAATTTTGTTATCTGGGTGATTTCCTGAAGTTTATCTTCAATAGGCTGTACCACCAATGTCTCCATATCCGAGGGAGCAACCCCGACATAGGGCACCGCAACGAACACCACCGGTTGCTTGATATCCGGAAATGATTCCACCGGTAGATTGAAATAGGCTATCAAACCTCCAATAATCAACACCATGATTAAGGTGAAGACGCTGGTCTTATACTTTAATGAGACGTCTGTAATTTTCATGTGCTTCCTCTGTTTTCAACAGTTTAGTTTTTGGAAACCCGTTCAACTAATTTCTAACAATGGAGACCGGTACTCCATCCGAAAGCTCTTGATGACCGACGACCACCAGTTGAGCACCAGGATTTAATCCATCCACCAATACGCTGTGATTAAAGATGGCTTTTTGTTGCACGGCAACTTTTTTGGCCCGGTTATTTTCCACAACGTACACAAACCAGCCCTCTTCAGTTTCAATAAGAGCATCCACCGGGATCACGATTTGATTTTCCACACGGGTGCGAAGAATTTTCAGGTTGGCAACCATTTCCGGTGCCAGTCTTTGTTGAGGATTGGGAAACTCAACCTCAATTTCAAACGTGCGGTTGACCGGGTTAATGCTTCGAGAAACAAAGCTGATTTTGGATTGAATCTTCAAATCCGGGAAAGCGTCAAATCGAATTTCTACCGGAGTTCCGATTTTAATATCTTTGATAAATCGTTCGGCCACCCCGGCGTTTACTTTTAACCATTCATTGTCAATAAATTCAAAAATTGGAGTCATGGGGGTGGCGTAAGCTCCTATATCGTAATAGCGATTATTTACCAACCCCCGCATGGGAGCTGTGATAAACAGCTTCTGATATCTGGCATAAGCGAGTTTGTAGGCAGAAAGAGCTGCATCATATGCATACTTTGAAGAGAGAAACTCATTTTCTGAGATGGCTTTCTTCTCATAGAGCACTTTCTTGCTGTTAAAATCCAGCTCCGCCTGTTTTAAAGTAGCCCTGGCCTGTTGAAAACTGGCTTCCAGGATTTTGTTTTCCAGAATGGCCAGTGTATCTCCTTTGTTGGCGTAATGCCCTTTATCGATGAGCACTCGCTTCAAAATTCCGCCTTCTTCAACCACGATGTTGATGTGGTTGCGGGCTTTTACGGTTCCGGTAATTTCCAGATAACTGCTAAATTCCTGCGGTTGGAGCCGCATGGTTTTAACAGGAATGGTTTTTTCTATCTTTTCATTAACCACCTCTGCTGTGCTTTCTTCGGCACATTGCATAAGCAGCATCGAAAAAATCAAAACCAGACTGATGAGGATTACCTTCTTCATTTTTACTCCTGACATTTTTAGTTTAAAAGGATTCATCGGTTGACACATGACCGGTCACATATTGCCAGTCAAAGTAACTATCCAGATAATCGAAGATAGCAGAGTAATAGTTCAATTGGGCGCGGTCCAGTGCTACTCGATTTTCTTTCAATTCCACCTGGGTCGCCAGTTGATTGTTCACCCGTGTAAGAGCTATCTCATAGGCCCGCTGAGCCGTCTCTACGCCATGTCTGGCAGCATCAATCCGTTGTCGAGCCTCCTGAAGACGTAACAATACATTTCGCAATTGAATGCGAATATTATCCCGGGTTTTGTTGAGTTGAGCCTTCACAATATCCACTTCTGCCCTGGCTTTACGAACCTGAGCAATATTGTTTCCACCGGAAAAGACAGGTACCTGTAAAGAAATTCCCAGAATAATATTGTCATTATCCTGCTCCAGGCGAAAGCGATCCGAAGCAGCCCGATAGGTATATTGTAAATTGGCATTCAATGAAGGGAAAAAATTCGCTTTTTGAGCAGTTACATTTTTCTCCCTCAGTTTCTTCTCCCAGATGAGTGCAGCGATTTCCGGATGGGTTTGTGTAATCGATTCATCCTGTACTGCCGCGGGAAGCGGTGGGAAAATTTCCAGTTGCCCGCTTAACGTAACCTCTTCATTAAGGGGGATCCCGGACATAATTTTGAGTTGGTTCAAGGCCAGTTCTACATCTTTTCGAGCTTTGATGGTTTCCGGAATGGCATTCTGCCAGCGTACTTCCGCCTGCAGTAAATCGAATTCCGAAACCAAACCGCTCTCAAACTTTGCTTTGATATTCAAATAATTTTCATGGGCACTCTCTTCCGAATCCTTTGCTACCCGATACACCTCCTGCAATAATAAGGCGCGATAAAATGCTTTCTTTACCTGGGTGAGCACCATATTACGAGTCGTCTCGTATTGATAGTTGGTCATACGACTGAAGTATTTTGCCGCCTGAATTGCTACCCCGACTTTATAACTGAAGAGAGTTTGGGAAAGAATGGCATTAAAAGAAAACTCATTTCGAAAGGAGGTTTTAAAACTCTGGATTTGGTCATTAATCCGGAAATAAAAAATATTCTCCAGAAAATTTCGATTATATCCGCCATTGAGGCTGATTTTAGGGATAGCCTGGGAATAAGCGGAGAGCTTTTCTGCAGAGGCAATCTGAAGTTGAGCTTTCGCCAGTTGAATATCCCGATTGTGTGTTTCCGCCAGATGTAAAATCTGTTTCAGATCATAATCTTTTGAGAGTACACCAGTGGATAAGGAAAAGAATATCAGAACAACTCTGAACAACCATCTGTACATCTGTTATCTCCTTTTCAGTCCGTTTAAAATGATCTCAATAGTGGTGTTAACAATTTTGTTTCGCGTTTTTTCCGGATAATGTTGCATCCAGTCGTGATTCAAGAATGAAATTTGAAAGACGAGGCTCTGTGCCACACTCTTCGGATCAGAGAGGGAGAAGATACCCTCAGAAACTCCGGCCCGGAGCAGAGGTTCGATTTTTTCCAGAAGAATTTCCTGAATTTTTTGAATAATGGGGCGTCCATGTGGTGAATGATCACAAAAATATTCCGGAAGTGATTCCATCTCCCGGGTGTATTGTTTCAACCCATTATAAAAGTCGCGAATAAAAATCTTTAGACGCTCATCCGCGGGAAGGCTGGAATCTATCCGGGCTTCGAGTTGATTCATGAACTCTTTTGCCTCTTCAAGAACAATCTCATTAAAAATGCTCTCTTTGCTGGGGTAGTAGTAATAAAGCGTGGGTTTTGCCAACCCGCTTTCCCGGGCAATGTCATCCATTGAGGTTTTACTAAAGCCCAACTGAAAAAATAGTTTTTTTGCAGCTTCTTTAATATGGGCTCTTTTTTCAATATCGGTATTCGCTGCCATATAATCCTCTTAGAGTAAAATTAGACATTCGACTATTTACATAAAAAGTCGAACATATAATTTAACACTAAACAGAACGAATCCAAGTAGAAAATGTTTCTGTTGTTTTCATTTTGTTAAATTATTTGATCCGGAATTGTTCTGGATTT
>RFIL01000225.1 GCA_003695285.1 Calditrichota bacterium | reverse complement strand
TGGGAACCCGTCCGGTGGTGGAGTGGTAAACAGTTGTTTATTTGACGGGATTTACAGGATTCCCATCATTTAAGTTTGGTTTTATGGGGTTTGAGTGAGTTTAGGTTTCCCGGTCGTTGGGGATGTCTAATAAGTTCACCCTGTCTGTCAGTCTAAACGGAGCGAAGAGTCGCCCTTTGGGTGCGTAGAGCAGATAATTCTTTGTTATTTCGTTCTTCAGAATGTTAATAAACAGGTTTTTTAGACAGCCCCAACGAGAAGAGTATTTTATCATCAGATAGATTTTTGATGGGTCGGCGCAAATATGCTCTCTGTGTATTCCCTTGCCGCAATCTATCCTTTCTCAACTTTTATCCTTTTTCCCTTTTCTGTTTTCTCTTTCGCCAGGGTCATGATATAGCGGCATAATCCGACCTGTTCTATTGCTCCATGCCAGGAGAATACTTGATAGGCCTGATTTGAAAATGGGGTTAACGCCATTTATTGGTTTCGGCGATGTTTTCATCTTTACCAAAGAGGACCAGTGTATCCTCCGGTTGAATGATATAGTCCGGGGTCGGTACAATAAAATTTTCCGGCTCTTCATCTCCTTCAAAGGGAGAACGATGGGGGCGAATCATCAGCACTTCCAGCCCGTATTTGTTCCGCAGGCGAAGTTGAGCAAGGGTTTTACCCACAAAACGGGAGGGGGCTTTACGCTCTACAATCGAATAGCCCCGGGCGATGTGCACAGCATGGGTTTTCTCAAGCGTTTTTAAACTCTGACCAATACCATCCGCCAGATTGTATTTCAAACTTTCCCGATTATAAGCCGCAATAACATCCTGACGATGGATGGTGCCAATCACTTTGTCCGGATCACTGGCCGATACAACCGGTAGTTCATCAATCGTTTCCTGCCCAAACAAATTAAAGACATACTCCAAATCATCATCCTCCCGGACGGTAATGACTTCCGGTCGGGAAATATCACTGGCCACTAACATGGTTCGAAGATTTTCATAGTCGGTAATAATGGGACGGAGTTCGCTTTCAGTGATGACCCCGGTTAATTTACCCCGGGTATCTATGGTGTAAAAAGTATTATGAGGACTTTCAATCAATTCACTGATTAACCGGGGAAGAGGTGTATGTTCCGGGATGAGTATCACGTCTTTCCGCATGACATCTTTGACCCTTATGGAGTGAAGAATGTGGCTTTCTCTACCCCGGGTAATCCGGTAGCCCTCGGCTTCCAGATGTTTACTGTGCACCGATCCCTTAATCACCAGTTGAACCACGGTGGTGCTGAGAACCACGCCCAGCATCAGGGGAAGAATAAAAGAATAATCGCGAGTCATCTCAAAAATGATTAAAATGGATGAGATGGGGATGGAATTGATACCACCCAGGACAGCCCCCATGGCTACCAGGGTATAGGCAGTGGTATCCACCGGAATCCCCATCACGTGATTTAAAAAATGAGCATAGAGAAATCCGAAACAGGCTCCCATAAACAAGGAAGGTGCAAACACTCCCCCGAAACCACCGGAATGTAAGGTGAGGGGTACCAGCAGAAATTTTAAAATCATGAGAACAATAATAATCTTCCAGGGCAGGGCATGAGCCAGCATCCCGTTGATGGCATCATACCCGAAGCCGAAAATAGGAGGATAGAAAAAACCGGCAATCCCTGTCAGGAGTCCCACGGCGGCCATTAATGACCATTGTGGGAATTTTCGTATCAGGTGTTTCTGGAACAGGTGGTGGATGGTTTGCGAGTAGCGAATATACAATAATGAAATAATCCCACCACCAAGACCCAGGAGCGCATACAGATAGAGGTCTTTATAGGGGCCAATGATAACGGTGTCGAACATAAAGGCGGGGGTATCCCCCAGGAAAATTCTGGAGACCGCACTGGCGGCGATGGAGGCAAGAATGAGAGCGGAGAAGGTGGTGGATTGAAAATCGTTCAGCAGAACCACCTCCAGGGCAAAAAAGATACCTCCCAGTGGGGTGTTAAAAATGGCGGCAATGGCGGCACCGGCTCCGGCGGCGGTGAACATTCGGCGTCGACTGTCGGAAAATCCGAACAGGCTACCCAATTTACTGGCAACCCCGGCGCCAATCTGGGCAGCAGGACCTTCCGGCCCCACAGTGCCACCGGTTCCCATACAAATGGCTGGTGCCAGAAAATGGAAAAGAGTCACCCGAAAAGGGATATATCCCCCTCGCACTGCCACAGCTTTTATCACCTCCGCCACCCCTCTCCGACGGGCCGTGAGAGGAGTCAGGCGAATCATCAAACTCTGGATGAGCATTCCCAAAACCGGGACCAGAATTACCACAACACCACCGATGAGATATTGATACCGCTTAGCAATGCCAAAGAAAAATTCAGTGAAAAAATGGATGGTTTCATGGAAGAATACCGCGGTGAAGCCCACACTGGCTCCGGTAATGATGGCAAACAAACTGAAGATGGCATATTCCGGGATACCGGCTCGGGTGACTCGCTCCTGTAAATGCCGTTGCATTCGCCGAAATGAGGAAATGAGCCTGGTGTTCAACAATCGTTTCATTCCAATGTGCCTTCTACAATAGCCATTCAACTCAAAGAGCTCTCAAATATACATTGCTGAGGGGAAAAGGGAAACCATTACTTAAATCTACCTATGCCCCATTGGGCTCGAGAGAAATCTTTTTATCCCTTGTCCTGTTTTCCGGATTCTGATATTTTAAACAGTGAAATTTAGGAAAAAATTTGTAACTTTAAATATCAATCTAAAAGAAAGGTGGAAGTGATATGGCTGAATCCCTGTTGAAGATCGGAGATCAAGCCCCTCAGTTTACCCTCCCCGATGCCTCGGAAACACCGGTTTCACTGGAAGATTTTCGCGGGAAATGGGTCATTTTGTATTTTTATCCCAAGGATAACACCTCCGGATGTACTTTGGAAGCCCTGGATTTTACCGCTGCGCTCCCGGAATTCGAAAAACTAAACGCAGTGGTCATCGGGGTCAGCCCGGATTCCTGCAAGAGTCATCAAAATTTCATGCAGAAACATCAACTGAAAGTTTTGTTGTTAAGTGATACAGAACATCAGGTACTGGAGGCCTATGGTGCCTGGCAGTTAAAACGGATGTATGGCCGAGAGTATATGGGGGTGGTTCGCTCCACCTTTTTAATCGACCCCGAAGGTGTTATTCGCCATATGTGGAATAAAGTGAAAGTAAAGGGGCATGTGGAGGAAGTTTTACAGAAGTTAAAAGAATTACAGGGCTAATCTCTGTCTATTAATTTCGCATTTTTAATTGGTTCATGGAAGATACGATAAATGCGAAATGCCCGGATGAGTAAGCTCGCTCTGAATGAAACCAAATAATTTCCATCTATACATTTTGGGTCTTTAACTCAGTTCATAAAACCACATTACCGTGAAGAGTTTGATTTGAACATGGAGGAATCTATGAAAATTAATGAAGCCGTTCTACAATCTCATAATACCTTTTTGCCCCGTCATATCGGTATCAACGAAACAGAGCGGGATGAAATGCTGAAAACCATGGGGTGCGATTCTCTGGAACAGTTACTGGATGAAACCATCCCTGAGAATATTCGCTTATCGAAACCGCTCAATCTGCCGGATGGTATGGATGAGTTTCATTATCTGGAAGAATTGCGGAATATTGCAAAGAAAAACAAGGTTTATCGTTCCTATATTGGATTAGGTTATTATGACTGTGTAACCCCTCCTGTTCTCCTGCGCAATATATTTGAAAATCCGGGTTGGTACACCTCTTATACCCCCTACCAGGCGGAGATCTCCCAGGGACGTCAGGAGGCGTTGTTGATTTATCAGACAATGGTCAGTGATCTCACCGGGCTGGAGATCGCCAATGCATCCTTGTTGGATGAAGCCACCGCAGCGGCCGAAGCAATGAGCATGTGTTATCGACTGCGTTCTAAAGAGCTGGTAAAAAGGGATGCCAGGGTCTTTTTTGTTTCCGATAAATGCTTCCCTCAGACGATTGATGTGGTTTTGTCCCGGGCAGAATCCTGGGAAATTGAAGTGAAGGTTGGGGATGTGCATACCCTTAGCCCCGATGATGAGCTCTTTGGTGTGCTTTTACAGTATCCGGATGTGAATGGTAATGTAGAGGATTACAGTGAATTGATTGCACGCATTCAGCAAACCGGAGCCAAGGTGGTAGTGGCGGCTGATCTGTTAAGCCTGACGCTGCTAAAATCTCCCGGAGAGATGGGTGCGGATGTTGCTGTGGGTTCTACCCAGCGATTTGGGGTTCCGATGGGATATGGCGGTCCCCATGCTGCTTATTATGCCACCCGGGAAGAAAATAAGCGTCAGGTGCCGGGCAGGCTGATCGGTATTTCCATCGATCGATTGGGTAATCCTGGTTATCGCATGTCGCTGCAAACTCGCGAACAGCATATCCGACGGGAGAAAGCAACTTCTAATATCTGCACCGCCCAATCTCTGCTGGCGATTATGGCTGCCATGTATGCGGTGTATCACGGGCCGGATGGGCTTAAACGGATTGCCGAAAGGATTCATGCGCTGGCATATATTCTTTCAGATAAATTGACCGAGCTGGGTTGTCAACAGTTGAATCCCACCTTTTTTGATACCATCCATATTCGGTTGCCAGAGACCACTGCCACGGGTAATATCCGGCAGCAGGCTGAGGCAGCGGGAATGAACTTCCGCTATATCAACGAGAGAGAGTTGAGCATCTCTCTGGATGAGACCACTACTCTGGAAGACCTCCAAGATATCCTTGGCGTGTTTGCCGCCACTTTAAATGTAGAGGCTCCCGGGTTAAGTGTAAAGTCTGTTACCGGGATGGAAATCCCCGAATACCCGAAGGAGCTAAAACGCACTACGGACTTCCTAACCCATCCGGTTTTTCATGAATATCGTACCGAGACAAAAATGATGCGTTATTTAAAATATCTGGAGAATAAAGATCTCTCCCTAACCCACTCCATGATTCCCCTCGGTTCCTGTACCATGAAATTAAATTCTGCCACCGAGATGTTGCCGGTTACCTGGCCGGAATTTTCTCGCCTTCACCCGTTTGTACCTCTGGAACAGGCTGAAGGGTATCAGCAATTGATTCGGGAATTGGAAGACATGTTATGCGAAATCACCGGATTTGCAGCGGTCTCGTTCCAGCCCAATTCCGGGGCTCAGGGTGAATATACCGGAATGAGAGTGATAAGAGCCTACCATCTGGATCGAGGTGAACCCCATCGTAATGTGGTTTTGATTCCCTCTTCTGCTCATGGTACCAACCCGGCCAGTGGGGTGATGGCGGGGATGAAAGTGATCATCGTGAAATGCGACGCCGAAGGCAACATCGATGTGGAAGATTTAAAAGCCAAGGCGGAGCAGTATCGGGATAGCCTGGCGGCGCTAATGGTTACCTATCCTTCCACGCATGGGGTTTTTGAAGAAGCCATCCAGGAGATCTGTCAGATAGTGCATGAGTGTGGTGGCCAGGTTTATATGGATGGTGCCAATATGAATGCCCAGGTGGGTCTTACCAATCCGGCCATCATTGGGGCGGATGTTTGCCATTTGAATCTTCATAAAACTTTTAGTATCCCACATGGTGGAGGTGGGCCGGGAATGGGGCCCATAGCGGTGGCAGAACATCTGAAGCCCTATTTACCTCGTCATCCTCTGGTAGAGGTGGGAGGAGAAAAGGGGATCCATGCGGTTTCGGCTACTCCCTGGGGGAGTGCCAGTATTTTACCCATTTCCCATGCTTACATCAAACTTCTGGGTAAAAGAGGAGTTACCGAAGCCACGGAATATGCCATTTTGAACGCAAACTATATCAAAGCACGGTTGGAGAAGTATTATCCGGTGTTGTACACCGGAAAGCATGGTCGGAATGCCCACGAGTTGATTTTCGACTGCCGTCCGTTTAAACAATCGGCCGGTGTGGAGGTGGAGGATATTGCCAAGCGGCTGATGGATTACGGGTTTCATGCTCCCACCATTTCCTTTCCGGTAGCGGGTACCATGATGGTGGAACCCACGGAAAGTGAATCGAAAGATGAACTGGATCGCTTCTGCGATGCATTGATTTCAATTTATCACGAGATTGAAGAAATTGCTGAAGGGAAAGCAGACCCCCAGGATAACGTCTTGAAAAACGCACCCCACACCATCCAGGAAGTTCTATCCGACGAATGGCCACATTCCTACTCCCGCGAGAAAGCCGCTTACCCACTACCCTATCTTCGAAAAAATAAATTCTGGCCGTCGGTGGCACGGATCGATAATGTTTATGGAGATCGCAATTTAGTTTGTACTCTCACCGCTCAGAAAAATATGGTAAGTACGAAATAGTCCTTGAAATATAGCGTTCCTCAGCCTTATTATTGGTGAGGAACGCTGCTTTTTCTATTTCAAAAGAAGTCAATTACTGTTTCTGTTTAAAGTTTTAAAAGGTTCAACCTGCTTACATACCGATTCTCAAAAGCAAAGCTCTTGAAATTATTTTCTTTGAAGTATTTTGGAAGTATTTCTTTACCAGCCAAAATGATGAGTACAATTCTCTAACTTTCATATAATTGAAGGAGGTCAAGTTATGGGACTTATAGGAGCAATACCGGTAATTGGTCCAATCGTGGAGAAAATTGTGGGGGTGGTGGATCAAGCGGTTCCGGATAAAGACCTGAAGGAAAAATTAAAAACTCAAATCCAGTCAGAACTATTAAAACTGGATTATAGTGCGCTGGAAAAAGAGATTGAAGCCCGTGCCCAGATTATTGTTGCAGAAGCCCAGGGGCATAGCTGGCTCCAACGGAATTGGCGTCCAATACTGATGCTGACCGTGGTGGCCATTATCGCCAATAACTACATCATCTATCCCTACCTCTCCATGTTTACCGATAAAGCGGTGGTTCTGGAGTTACCGGATCAGCTATATACCCTCATGACCGTTGGTGTAGGTGGCTATATTGTGGGTCGAAGTGGGGAGAAAATTGTCAAGACCCTTAGAAGTGACAAGGAAAAATAATCAAAGCAATGAATCGGTGGTCATGGTCTGCTCCGAAAAATAACATTTTAAGGATGACTTAAACATAGCACGGGGAGATTGAGATGAGAACTAAAATGAGTCTAACTTTCATTGGAGTTTTATTGAGCATTTTTGTGCTGTGGGATGTCATTTTTTCTCCAGCCAGTTCCT
>RFIL01000224.1 GCA_003695285.1 Calditrichota bacterium | reverse complement strand
CAAAATAAACAAAGAGGAACTCAAAAAACCGGCGAGGTCCTTTTGCTGCCGATTAAAATGAAAAATAGCCAACCACGAGAGGATACTCAGCAAAATGAAGAGGAACCCCCAGGGATGGAGGAGAAAATTTTCCCAGAATGTAACTCGATGAATGGTAACAGCCGCTATCGCCAGTGAAGATATGATGGTGACTCCATACCATCCTCTTCTGGAGAGGATACGAGCCCGTAGCTGAATCTCACCATTGGTTTTAAAAGCCAGCCAGTTAGCACCATGCACAATGAACGTGGAAACAGCAACCCCGGCAAATAGGAGGGTAAACCAATCGATAACCCCTGGAGAATTATCGGGCAACAGAGAAGTCCACAAAGGGACAAAAAAGAATCCTTCGGAATTTAAAGGTACACCACGGATCAAATTTCCATGCGCTGCTCCCAGAAAAATACTCAACAACAAACTGGACAGGGAAAAAACTCGATCCCACATCTTTACCCAGAGAGGATGGTGGAGTTGATGACGAAGTTCGATGCCCAGCGCCCGTAGAATCAGCAGCCACAGAACAATCATGAAGGGGAGGTAAAAACCGCTAAAACTTGAGGCATATACTCTGGGAAACGCAAAATAGAGGGTTCCTCCGGCGGCAATCAACCACACTTCATTGCCATCCCAGAAAGGGCCAATTGCTTCCAGTATCTGACTCCTTTCAGATTCATTTTTTCCAACCAAAAAATGAATTATCCCAACTCCAAGATCAAAACCATCCAGTATGACATACATACAGAACATGAAAGTCAGAGCAATGTACCAGAAGATATCCATGGATTACTCCTTACGATGGTTAATAGGAGCCTAAGATTCCGGACCTTTTCCAATGACCCGAAATACCAGAAATAAAAATAACATTGAAAGAAGTGCATATAAGCCCATAAACCCCAGTAGAGTAAAGAGGGCATTTCCACCAGAGACTAACGGAGACGCCCCTTCTGAAGTTCGCAATAGCCCGTATACTAACCAGGGCTGGCGGCCTAATTCTGCCGTCATCCATCCTGCGGTATTGGCAATATAAGGAAATGGGAAGGCTAACATCATTGCCCACAGGTAGGTACGATTACCAAATATCCGCCCGTTTCTGAGTAATAGGATTCCCAGAAAAGAGAGACCAATAAATATGGTACCCAATCCAACCATGATATGATAAACATAATACAATAAAGGTATATTTTGGGGCCACACATCCCGTGGGAAGGAATCAAGCCCTCGAACTTCCGCTTTCCATCGATGATATGTTAAAAAACTCAGCATATTGGGAATATGAATTGGGTTGTCAATGCGGAGATTCTTCATATCCGGTTGACCGATTAACACCAGTTCAGCACCTTCTTTGGTTTCGAACAACCCTTCCATTGCTGCCAGTGTAACCGGTTGATGAAGCGCTACATTTTTCCCCTGCATATCTCCAGTTGGAAAAGCCACCAACAGACTGGAAACAAATCCGGTGATGACTCCCATTTTGATAAACAGTCTTCCATACTCGCTATTCTGCTCCTGAAGCAGATAAAATGCTCCAACAGCAGCTACCACAAAAGAAGCGGTTACGACTGCTCCCAGCATATTATGGACATACTGCCATAACCCCCAGGGGTTAAATAAGAATTTCCAAAAATCAGCTAATTGTACATTCCCCAGGGAATCGAACACATACCCCACTGGATGCTGCATCCAGGCATTCGTCATGATAATGAAATACCCCGACAACCAGGACCCCAGAAAAACCAGAAAAGCTGTCAAAAAATGGAGTTTGGGAGAAAGTCGCTTTTCACCAAACAGGAAGAGCCCCAGAAAACTGGATTCCAGAAAAAAGGCAAATACTCCCTCCATGGCCAGTGTTTGACCGATAACACCTCCCGCAAAAGTGGAGAACCTGGCCCAATTGGTTCCAAACTGAAACTCCATGGGAATTCCGGTCACCACCCCCATGGCAAAATTAATGGCAAAAATTTTCGCCCAGAAACGGCTGGCATGATGATACCGTTCCTCACCGGTTTTCAACGCCAGTCCCTTTAAAATGACAATAAGTAAGGCTAAACCCATGGTGAGTTGTGGAAAAAGGTAATGATACATGATAGTAAAGGCAAATTGAATGCGGTGAATTGTTAGAGCTGAGTCCATAAAAATCTCCTCTCCTGCGCCGGTGGAAACTCAATTTATAAAAACATTATTTCTGTATCTATGATTTTAAAATTTAATTTAAATTGCTCATGATATTTTCAGGGAGCTTCAATTCAACTATTTCTAAATGAATTTTTCTAAAACCAACTTTTTGAGTAACTTTTGTAATAACAAAAGGTCGGGGAAGTTTCGATGGGATGCTGTCAATGCATCGGTATTGAGCAGGAATTTAATGATAAGTATGTTCAACGCCAGCTAAAAAAGTTTCATCGACAGGGGTTAAATAAAACGACGAGACTCCTTATCCAGGCTCTCATCGACCGTAACATCACTGGTGCTTCTGTGCTGGATATTGGAGGAGGATTTGGTGGTATCGGTTTGAGGTTACTGAACAGTGGAGTTTCTCAATATACACTGGTGGAAGCTTCTCCGGCCTATGCAACTGCAGCACGACAAGAATTGACCTCTAAATTCAGCCCTCAACTTTTCACCGTCAATCAGGGTGATTTTGTCACCCTCTCACCAGAGACAATGGAACATGATATCGTTACCCTGGACAGGGTGATTTGCTGTTACGATGATGTAGAGCTTCTGGTAAACACTTCCTGTCAAAAGGCAAAGCAATTTTATGGGGTGGTTTTTCCGATTGATTCAGCCATT
>RFIL01000223.1 GCA_003695285.1 Calditrichota bacterium | reverse complement strand
TTTTACATGAAGGGTTTGAAATCCCCGACGCAACTCATCCTGGTCCATAATATCATCATGGATCAGGGTAAAGTCATGAAAGAGTTCCACTGCTGTTGCGGCAGGAAGCGCGTCGGAGAGGTTTCCACCACAGAGTTGTGTGGAAAACAAGGTCATCAGGGGACGAATTTTTTTGCTGGGTAAATCCAGAAAATAATGTATCGGTTCCTTCAGACTTACCGGAAAATTAGAAGGAATACTGTTCAGCAATTGCTGTCGAACCGACTCCAAAAGGGGTTGAAATTCTTTTAACACGTGTCCTGTCATGTTCCCTGGCTATTTAAAATCATGAAAGAGGGATAATAACTCCTCGGGAGTTTGAACTCCATAAACTTTATCAACAATTTCTTTTTTCTGAAAATTGCGGGCAATCAATGCCAGCAATTGAATATGTGGTCCGCTAACATCCTGTGGGGATAGTAGCAAAAAGATAAAATGAGTGGGTTTGCCATCCAGAGAATCAAAATCGATTCCCTCCCGGCTGAGGGCAAAGGACATGACCATTTCATCCACCGCCCGGGTTTTGGCATGTGGCACTGCCAGACCATTCTCAAATCCGGTGGAAAGATATTTTTCTCGCTCAATGAGATCCTGCAATGCGGTTGCTCTATCCCGAACTTTTCCGGTTTGAACCAGTAAATCCAGCAATTCTTCGATAACAGCAAATTTTT
Source organism: Calditrichota bacterium (assembly GCA_003695285.1). Classification (GTDB taxonomy): domain Bacteria; phylum Calditrichota; class Calditrichia; order RBG-13-44-9; family J075; genus J075. Next base: position 8,113 of record RFIL01000223.1, on the reverse strand, counting down.
CACTGTGATGGAGATGAAAAGTGATAACCTCCGGGCTTAAAAGTTCATCCAGCTTCATCCGCTCTCCTTGTTTACGCTTTCCACTCCTCAATTAATACCTTATCATAAATTAATGTGTATTTAAAATCAAAAAAATCGATTTCCAAAAGTTCTCTCAGCGTTCGGCGATTTATCGTTCATGAGGATTGATCCCTCATCACTTATACCCCAAAGTAACGATCCCCGGCATCGCCCAGCCCCGGTAAAATGTAACCCTTCTCATTCAACTGACGATCCAGAGCTGCCGCATAGATCGGAACTTCCGGATAATGTTCACTCACCGCTCGAACTCCTTCTGGAGCACATATCAGGGATAGCATCATCAATTCCCGGGCGCCGCGCTCTTTCAGCCGGGTGATGGCTGAGACGGCGCTCCCTCCGGTTGCCAGCATGGGATCGAGAAGAAATACTGTGAATGGTTCCAGATTTTCAGGTAAACGGAGATAATAGTCTACCGGTTGCAGGGTGTCATGATCCCGATACATCCCCAGCATGCCGACCCGGCTGCCCTCCCAGAGCTGGGTAATCCCATTGACCATCCCCAGTCCGGCCCGTAATATGGGAACCAGCAGAATCTCCCGAGTCAGTTGCTCTCCCTCCATGTTTTCCAGCGGGGTCTCTATGGTTACTTTCCTGGTAGAAAGAGTCTTGCTGGCTTCATAAAATAAAAACTGACTGATTTCTTCCAGAAGTTGTTTAAAGCGAAAATGGGGAGTACTCTTCTGTCGTAAATCGCAGAGTTTATCCTGAATCAAAGGGTGTTGAGAGATATGGAGATTTTGAAATTCTTCAGGCATATTCAAACAGTCCTTTGGCTATGGTTTCATGAACGATTTCTATTAATCGATCCCGGTCTTCCAGCGAATAAGGGGATACCTGGATGGGAGGGTGAACCGTGAGGGTAACGCTGCCAGGACGAACCAACAGGCGCCCTTTCGGTAGAATGGGGAAGGTGCCGCTAATGGTTATCGGCAGAATATCGATTCCACTATTGATGGCCATGACAAAGGGGCCTTTTTTAAACGGTTGTAACATCCCATTCCGGCTACGGGTACCCTCCGGAAAGGCCAGTACCGAAATGTTATATTTTTTTAAGACCTCTTCAGCTTTTTTAAGGGTTTCAAAAGCGCGGGTGCGATTGCTGCGGTCTATTTTTAAAATACCGACCGCATACATCCCCTGGGCAAAAATAGGGATCCGAAATAATTCCTTTTTGGCAATAATGGTCATATGCAGGGGAAGATAGCCGATGAGCACCGGAATATCCATATGGCTCTGGTGATTGCTGACCACAATATAGGGTTTATGGGAATCGATATGCTCCAGTCCCCGAACGGTGACCGTGGTACCGGAAGTCCATACCACCAATCGTGCCCAGCGTTGAACAATTTGAAAATAGGTGAACCGGGAATAGCGATTGAACAGGCCCAGAATCATAACAATGATGGCGCCAATCGATGTGGTGACGACTACTACAATGATAAAGAACACGGCCCGTATCATGATTCAGTTACCCGGTTATTTTTCACCTTAAAGCGGTTGCAGGTTGATTGGTATCATAAAACATCTCAGGTTGTCAAATATCCCGTTTGATGGTTTGAAACCCGGTGTAAGGCTGGAGAGCTGCTGGTATCTGTACGGAACCATCTTCCTGTTGATAGCATTCCAGCAATGCTACCATCAAACGAGGGGTGGCCACACCGGAGCCGTTCAGGGTATGGACAAATTCCGGTTTGGCAGTTGAGCTTCGTCGAAAACGGATATTCATTCGTCGGGCTTGAAAATCTTCGAAATTGCTACAACTGGAAACTTCCAGCCATTTTTGTTCCGCCGGTGCCCATACTTCAATATCATAACATTTAGCAGCAGCAAAGCTCAAATCACCGCTGCAGAGTTCCACCACTCGATAGGGAAGACCCAGCAATTCCAGTATGCGGGAAGCATCGAGTAATAGTTGTTCCAGTTCGTTATAGGATTCCTCAGGGAGGGTGTATTTGACCAGCTCAACTTTATTGAACTGATGAAGTCGCAAAAATCCCCGGGTTTCCTTTCCCCAGGAGCCAGCTTCTCTCCGGAAACAGGCAGAATAGGCACAGTATTTTTTGGGTAACTCTTCCGGGGAAAGAATTTCATCCCGATGAAGATTGGTCACCGGAACCTCGGCGGTGGGGATTAAAAAAAGGTCATCCTTTTCGCACAAATACATATCCTCTTCCATTTTGGGAAGCTGGCCGGTTCCTCGCATGCTTTCACGATTCACCAGGAATGGGGGAAAAATTTCTGTGTAGTTGTGTTGACGGGTGTGAACATCCAGCATGAAATTGATTAATGCCCGTTCCAGACGGGCTCCCTGACCTTTGTAGACCGGAAAACCTCTCCCGCTCAGTTTACTGCCCCGGGTGAAATCAATAATATCCAGTCGCTCCCCTATCTCCAGGTGATCGACTATCTCAAAATCAAATTCCGGGATTTTACCCCAGGCTTTGATCACCACATTATCATCAGCGGTTTTTCCCTCGGGCACACTCTTATGAGGAAGGTTGGGAAGATAATCTAACGCCTCCGAGAGTTTTGCTTCCACCTGTTTTAACTGCTCATCAAATTGCTTAATCTCCTGGCTTAGTTGTCGGGTTTTTTCAATAATGGTAGAAGCGTCTTTCCCCTCTTTTTTCAGTTTACTTACTTCCTGGGATGCCTGATTGCGTTCATGCTTTAACCGTTCTACCTTCTGGAGTAACTCCCTTCTCTGGTTATCCAGTTCCAGAATGGCATCGACATCTGCCACGACCCCTTTTTTGCGGATTCCAGCTTTGACTTCCTCCGGCTGCTCGCGAATAAATTTCAGGTCTAACATGATTTCTTCTCCGTTCTTCTCCGGTTATTCTTCCTGGTCCCTCAGTCAATGGTTTTTTCCATGAAAGTAATGCCAAATATACATAACTTTTCCGGGAAATCCACAACAGGTAAGAGGTTTTTTAAAATCAGTATCAGGGAAAGAGAAGCCATTAATATTAACACTTCAATATTCCAATTCCTGAGCATCCTGATAAAATTGATAAAAACCATTTGATTCCAAAACATCTTTTAGAGGGTCGGTTATTTCCATGATATCCGGTTCGCCGATGCCAACCAGATTCTGTTTACACAGTTTCACAAATTGTTGTAACCACACGGCAAAGGCAATAAGACGCTTTTCATCCACTGGCTGAGGTGACACTTGCAGAGTCTCTTCTTTAAGTGAGAAAATCATTTGCAGGTTGGGGAAATAATCTACGATTTTTTCATATGCCTCTTGAGCAAGATGGGTCGTCCGTGAAGCGCCCAGCCACTTTGAAAAATAGCGAAGACTACGTTCATAAATGGAAGGAAAGATATTAGTACTGATATCCTGATTGTTGGTCATAGGTTCTCTTTATTTTGACAAGGCATTCTCGACTACTTTAACCACTTCCCCAACTTCTTGAGAGTTGGTAAAGTACACCTCCCCTTTCGCGGATAGCTGGGGTTCATATTGAGCACGGGATGAAGCATCGGTTAAAAAAACTACCGGAATTTGCCCAATAGCGCGGATGGAGTTGAGTAATTCAGAACCATTGGTATCCGGAAGTTTGGTATCACAAATAATCAGGTGTGGATCCATGGATTGAATCATTTTCAGGGCTTTGGCACCATTATCAACCGCATATACCTCATACCCCATACTTTCAAAAGCCCGCTGGAGCATCTTCTGGACAACCATGCTATTGTTGACGATGATAAGCCGCCGTTCTTCCCGGGGTTCTTGTTTTGGGGGAGCACTGGATTCGTCCATCCGAATGGGTCTGGGTTCGATGATGAATTCCCCATCTTCCCAATTGAGCATGGTGTCCAGGGCTTGATCTTCACTCAGATTGCCGAGAATCACCTTTTGCAGTTCCCCTTTTTCGTAATAACATTCCCCGGTTTCCCCTCCCCGGGTAACCACCACTTTCCCGTTAAGGGAATTGGATTCACAAAATTTTAACACTTCCACCAACCGACGTTCGCTTAAGCTACCCTTTACAGATGGGGCAATTCCTGAAGTGGGGGTGTTTGCTGCCTTCTGCAACGTATCTCGAAGCCGTTGACTCATGATTTTACCCATGCTGAGGGTAATCGAAGGAAAGCGTTCAATAATGACATCAAAATCGGATTTATGCAAAATAAACATCTCGGAAGGTTCGGTGGTAATCACTGAGGCAGAGCGAGGTTCACCGGTTAACAGGGACATTTCACCAAAATAGTCTCCGGCACCCAGGGTGGCGATGAGTTTTTCTTCCTGATCTTTTTCGGAGGTCACCACCACTTTCACCTGACCGCTGATGATGATGTACATTTTATCCCCCGGATCACCAATTTTACAGATGACTTCATTGGCATCGTAGGGTTTAAATTTTAACCGTTCCACAATAAAGTCAATCCCATCGCGTCCCAGGGTCTGAAAAAAAGGAACTTTTTTAAGCACTTCGGTAATCTGGAACATGGTTGTCCTCCCATTCTAAACATTCTTGTTTTTTGGGTTCGGTTACCCGTTGTATGGGGCTTGAATCTTTCAATTTTTTACAAATAACCTTGCAATAGTTCCCGATAACAAACGCTCTCTTCTCTTCGTTACCGGGTGAACATATGCTGGAGGATTGCCCTCCCCCTGATCTCCATCAGGTTATTTCAAACTCTTCAATACACACCAAATGAATGTGGTGTTGTCTTAAATATTGCTATTTTCGGCTGTTGGGCACAAACAATTTAGCCAAAGCTTATTTTGCCAGTTGCGAAAGCATATAAAATATATATAACACAAAACCAATGGTGATAATCAAGTAGAGTATCGACCGTTGTTGAGCGGTTCGTGAGGAACGGCGAATCCGAAGCGGTGGACGGCGGCGCTCCTCTTCTTCCGGCTTATAAAATCTGGGTGTGTATTGATAGGTGCGGTGTTTCCGCAATCTGCCAAACATGCTGACCCCCTCGATAGAGATAATGATTATCTTCGGGGATTTTCCGAGAAAAACCACTGTGTACGTATTGCAGGAACACCATCCTTTGGAAAATCCACCCGGGGTTTATTTTCAACTTAACTGAATTAAGTAAAATAAATTACGAAAAAAAATGGTATGAGTCAACCTACTTAGCCGACCATGAGAAGAAAACAGGGGTATGATGAGCTATCCTCTGGGATGAAAGCTTTTATAAACTTCTTTAAGATATTGACGGGTGAGGTGGGTATAGATTTGGGTGGTGGAAATATCACTGTGGCCCAGCATTTCCTGCACGGCGCGTAAATCCGCACCATTCTCCAGTAAGTGAGTCGCAAAGGAATGGCGAAAAATATGGGGATATACCCGCCGGTTAATATTAGCATTTAACACATGTTTTTGTACAATATTCCAGATGCCCATCCGGGAGAAGGGCTTCCCAAAACGATTGAGATAGACCTGGCTTTTGGAGATAAGCCCTTTACTATAAAGCGGACGAACTTCATCCATATACTTTTTAAGCCAGAAGAGCGCCTGTTCCCCAATGGGCACCACCCGTTCCTTATCCCCCTTTCCGATGATGCGTAACAGGTGCTCTTCAAAAAGTACCTGTTCACATTTTAAACCAATCAACTCCGAAACTCGCAGACCACAGGCATAGAAGGTTTCCAGAATAGAGCGATCACGAATACCCTCGGGGGTTTCCACATCAGGAGATTCCAGGATTTCAAAGACTTCGTCAATTGAAAGGACTTCCGGTAGTTTTCGGATCAAATGCGGAGTCTCGAGAAAATCGGTCGGATTTTTATCGGACACCTCCTCCAATACCAGATATTTATGGAAGGAGCGCAGAGCTGAGAAGTTGCGGGCAACACTGCTGGCAGAAAGTCCCAGGGAAGTTAACTCGGCAGTATACATTTGAAGCACTATCGGTGTAATATTGTGAGTGGTGATTCCATTCTCAGTTAAATATTGTAAGTAACGAGTCAGGTCCAGCCGATAAGATTGTAAAGTATTCTCACTCAGCCCTTTTTCCAGTGCAAGGTAATGGAGGTATTGTTCCAGCAGCGTCTCCCATTCCGGAGAAAGTGGAGGATGTTGATGGTCGCCGGAAATGTTGGAATGCGAAGAACGTTTCATGTCAGGTCGTTGGTGTTTAGCAAAAAGTGGGCAACGATTATCCTCTTACAAAAGGATTAAAATGTTTTTCATGGGCAACTGTTGTGTGAGGACCGTGACCATTATAGAGGATCATGTCGTCCGGGAGACTGTAAATTTTCGTCTGAATGGTCTCAATTAATTGTTCGTAGGAACCACCGGGAAAATCGGTCCGTCCGATGGATTCCCGAAAAATTACATCCCCGACAAACGCCACCCCATCCCCTACCAGGGTAATGTGTCCCGGAGTATGACCGGGGGTATGGAGCACTTTCAACGAGATCCCTTCCAGGGATATCTCATCTCCCTCTTCTAAAAGTTGATCGGGTTGCGGCGATTGTAAACGAGCTCCCATCCAGCCGGAAAGATTAAGCTGCGGATCTTCCAGATAGGGAGCTTCCAGATGATGAATGCATAGTTTTGCTCCGGTAGCTTCTATAATGGGCTTATTTCCCGCAATGTGATCACCATGCCCATGGGTGTTGATCAAATAAACGAGTTCCAGATTCAGATCTTCAATTTTTTGCAAAATGGCAGGATAGTCTTCACAGGCATCAATTAAGATAGCTTTGGAGGAATTGGGGGGGTGAATCAAATAATTATTTACCGCAAACATACCCAGGGTAAGGGTGTGGATAACCATCATATCACTCCGTATCGGGTATTAGGTGTTCGGCTACCGAAAGAGCGATACCGGATAACATCACCTCCGGAGCCAGTTGGGTAAAATCTCCGGAAAGAATATCTCGATTCACATTGGCATAGACCGAGCAGCCAGCACCTTTTTCCACGATAACCCCGGAGAGTTTCCCCTGATGTTCACTGATAAACACCACCTCACCCAGCGACTCGCTGGTGACATATCCGGTGCAAAAATGAAGCTGAATATGGGAGTTCATGGTATAGATGGAAATTAAATTCCCGGTATCATCACCAATTGCCACATCGGGATAAATCTCTAATGATAATTTTCGTTTCTCTTCTTTATTCTCCAGAACAAAACGATAACAATCCGCTCTCTTAATCGCTTCCACTTCCAGAATTTTGCTGATCTGACGAATGTCTTTTGCGGTAAATTGATGCCCTTTCAAAACGGAACTCCTGTTTAGCGTTTAATGAAATAAAAATTTATTAAAGAAAGTGCGTTTATCCAAATCTAATTTATGTAAAGCTCAGCGCTTTCTTTTTTAACCAGTTCACTCCCTCTAGCATCCCGGAGAGATAATAGAGGTTTTGATATCTTCCGTTCTTTGTTATCTTATGCATCTTAGAATGATAAAGAATGGGAGTGCAACAATGAAGATAAAAAATAGTGTGGTGTTGGTAACCGGTAGCGCAGTACGGGTGGGCAAAAGCATCGCAACCGTATTGGCTCAAAAAGGAGCCAGGGTAGTCATCCATTATCGAACCCGTCGTGATGAGGCTGAAGAAACAGCAAGGGAGCTGGAAACTTTTTCCGGTCATCCGCTGATCGTTCAGGGAGATATTTCCCGGCGCTCGGATTGGACCCGCATGCGTCAGGAGATACTCGATTATTATGGGCGGATTGATGTGTTGGTTAATAGCGCCGCAATTTTTTATAAGACCCCATTTTTTAAGATTTCTGATGAACAGTGGGATGAATTTCTGGATGTCAATCTCAGAGGGGTTTTTCTGGGATGTCAGATTATGGGGGAGGTCATGAAACAGCAGAAGAGGGGTAAGATTATCAACATCGCTGATGTGGCTGCGGAGAAGGTGTGGAGTGAGTATATCCCCTATTGTGTGTCGAAGGCTGGTGTGGTGGCCCTTACCCGTGGATTGGCAAAGGCGCTGGCTCCGGAGGTGATGGTCAACTGCATTGCCCCCGGAACGGTGCTTCTGGCAGATGAATATGATGAAGAAGAGGAACAACGTTTGATTGAGAAAACCCCATTGAAACG
>RFIL01000222.1 GCA_003695285.1 Calditrichota bacterium | reverse complement strand
GGGGAAACTGCATCGTTTTTTGAAGAAGGGTTCCTGGAGGGAGTATTCCATTGCTTCGCTGCTTGGGGTGACCCCTGGCTGCAGCGGCTCCTTTTTGAATGTCTCGTTTTATATGCATGGATTTATCGGGTTTGGGGCTATCGCTGCAGGGATGATCGCCACCTCGGGAGATGAAGCTTTTGTGATGCTGGCCCGTTTCCCGAAAGAAGCGCTTATCATCTTTGCCATTCTCTTTAGCCTTGCCCTCCCGGTTGGCTGGCTCGGTGATCGACTGGTGCGTTATTTCCGGATAACCACTTCCGAAAGGTGCGATTTATATACCATCCACTCCCCCAAAGAAGAACAAACCTCCGGGCACTATCTTAAAGAACATATCTGGGAACACATTATTAAAGGGCACCTGGGACGAATTTTTGTCTGGACATTTTTGGCGGTGCTTCTGGTAGAGCTGGCCATCAACTTCTGGCCATTGGAAGCGCTGGTAAAAAGCAACCCCGGCTGGGTGTTGCTGGTGGCTGTCTTTGTTGGAATCATCCCGGAATCCGGTCCCCATCTGATTTTCGTAACCCTCTACGCTCAGGGAGTCATCCCCTTTTCGGTCTTGCTGGCCAGTTCCATTGCCCAGGATGGTCACGGGTTGCTTCCCCTGCTTTCCTACAGTTTTAAAGACGCGATGCTCATCAAACTGGTGAATGTCGGAGTCGCGCTGGTCATCGGAGGTCTTTTCTTTTTGCTGGGGCTGTAAGAAAGGCCCTGCTCCCCCTGTTTCCGAGATCATGGTTTTCGGGCAACCACTATCATGCGTCGACTATCAAAGCGAAATTCACTCTTGTCATAATAACCGTATATGTTTTCCAGAACAAATCCCGCTTTTTCCAGCAATAATTCCATCTCATAACGGAAAATATAACGGATGGGAAGCACATTCGTTTTTCGAGCTATTAAATGACCGTCCTTATCGGTTATCTCATGAATATATACATGGACGGCTATCTGAACGGAGGGATCATATCCTTTGGCGATGTAGCGGGTTATCATCTGCTGATTCTTTTCATCATAAAAAACCCCCTCATAGGTCAAGGGCATGGAATGACCCCAGTGGGCGATGGGAGTGCCTTTATACGAAATGCGCTGTTCATGAGCATCCCAGTTGCTCATACTTATAATGAGCATTCCTCCCGGAACCAAATGCTCAAATGCCGCTTTGAGCGCTTTCTCCTGGCGAGAGCGTTCCAACACATGGGCAAACTCACCATAAGGCATTAAGGCCAGAAGAAATCGTTGATCCGGAATATTCAATTCGCACATATCCTGTTGATATAAAGTGATTCGCTCCTGAACCGCTTTGGGTAATTGTTTAATTTTCTCACGGGCAATTTTTAACATATTTTCCGACAAATCGATTCCCACCACGGAAAAACCATTTTTAGCCAGAGCCAGAGAAACCCGACCCGTGCCACATCCAATTTCCAGAACCGGGGAACCACTGGCCCGGGCTAATTCCAAATATAAGGGTAAATCATCATCTTTATCACCATGGGTCAATTCATAAATTTCTGCAAAATCCGCAAACGGGTCGCCACTAAAAAGTGATTTGGTCTTTTTAAACATATCAATTCTCCTTAAATATTTATCTTTACGATGAAAACGGGGGATAATATACGGAATTCCATCCGGATAAGCGATAGATATCCCAAATGGCAATCTCTGCAATGGGTTTGAAAATCACTTTCATTTTTCTGATTCTAACATTAGCTTTGTCATCGTGTTCAGGTGATTTTTCAGGAATCTGTGATCCGGGTTAATACGAATGTAGAAATTGTATTAAATTCGGGAACTGTGAAGCGATAATTTTTTGAGAAGAAAATAAACTTTGTGTTGCAAAGTAGTTTGCAGTGCAATATATTTGAACCCATGAAGGAGAGAAGGATGATCGCCAATCACATTCATCACGCGCTGGAACAGGTCAGGGAGTTACAGAATAAAATCCTGGAGCGTCAACGGTTTAAGGGGTATTCAGGACGTGCTCGCGCCATTTGCGGGACGGTTGCTCTGCTGGCTGCTGCGGTGATGAGTTCACCCTACTATCCTGCCACCACCGCCGCCCATGCACTGGGATGGGCCACCATCGCTCTCTTTGGCATCCTGTTAAATTTTGGTGCATTAATTCACTGGTTCCTGTTTGACCCACAGGTGAAACGAGATATCCGCCGCCTGAAGCCAACTCTGGATGCCCTCCCGGCGATCTTTGTCGGTGGGGTACTGACCTATGTGCTGGTTATGAATAATCTTCATGATTGGCTCTTCGGCGTCTGGATGATGCTCTTTGGGGTGGCGAATTTATCATCCTGGCATGTGTTACCGAGACGCATCTGGATGGTGGGGGTGTATTACATCCTCAGCGGGACCATCTGCTTACTTTTTACCGAACCCTCCTTCCTCAATCCCTGGCCGCTGGGGCTGGTATTTTTCTTTGGGGAGTGGTTTGGTGCGGTCATACTCCATTTTGACGACATGCAAGAAATTACACTGGGGGGAATTCTGAATATTCTGTTTAACATAAAGGAGGATAAGCATGCCCAACAAATCCGATAATGTTTATATATCCTTAAAGACAATTTTTCATGAGCCCAATCGACTGGCGATTATGTCCGCATTGTGCAGTTATTCCAATGGCCTGTCTTTTAAGGAACTTAAAGATGAATGTGAGCTTACCGACGGAAATTTGAGTAGGCATCTGAAAGCACTGGAAGAAGCGGGAGTTATCCGAATCGAGAAGAAGTTTGTCGGTACCAAACCCCGAACCAATGTGTATATGACCGATAAGGGAAGGGAAAGTTTCATCGCTTATTTGCAAGCTCTGGAAGAGGTGTTAAAGAAGGCAGCGGAAGCGATCTCCGGTAGCGAGGAGGAAATTACGCTTCCCATTCCTTCGATAAAGCCGGCGGGGGCTCAATAATTAAGTATCCCTCGTAAGAGGACGACAATTTTTTTTGACAGGGTGCTTTGTCATACAAAGCGCTTTGTGGTAACACAAAAAAACGGGAAAAAATAATTTAATTGAGTAAAATTCATAGATGATGTGTATCTTTTAAGTTTGAAACTAAAACAAAAGAAGATACGATCATGGAACCATTAACGACGAAAGGGAAGAGGAATTCCATGTTACGAATCGGGAAACGTCACTCGAGCAAAAGAGAGGAGTTGCAAGCTCTTCTGGATCAGGGATATGAATTACCTCGCCATGTGGCGATCATAATGGATGGTAACGGACGCTGGGCGAAACGTCGCGGACTGCCCCGTGCTGCAGGACATCGCGAAGGAGTCAAATCAGTGAAGGCGGTGGTTCAGGCTGCCGGTGAAGTGGGGATCGATGTTTTAACACTCTACACTTTCTCAAAAGAAAACTGGCGGAGACCGGTTTCCGAGGTCTCTACATTGATGAAATTGCTGGTTTCCGCTTTACGGAAAGAAATTGATGAATTAATGGAAAATAACGTTCGCCTGTCAGTCATTGGCGATCTCTATGACCTGCCGGACTTTGCCCGGGATGAAATGCTGGAAGGCATTCAGCGAACCCGGCATAACACCGGGTTGACCCTTAACCTGGCGCTCAGTTATGGTGGAAGAACGGAGATTGTTCACGCCATGAAAGATATTGCCCGCCGGGTTGCTGAGGGTGAACTTTTCTGGGAGGATATTGATGAGGAAATTATCTCCCAATCTTTATATACCCGCAATCTTCCCGACCCGGATTTGCTCATCCGCACCAGTGGAGAGCAACGCATCAGCAACTTTTTACTCTGGCAAATTGCCTATGCCGAATTGTATATCACCCGCACCCTCTGGCCGGATTTTCGTAAACGGGAATTCTACGAAGCCCTCATCAGCTATATGCGACGAGAACGTCGTTTTGGGATGGTGAGTGAACAATTGGCACAAAAAGAAGTTGTGGCAAAGTAATTCCCTGACGGATTATATTCCTTTTGTAACGAAAATCTGGAGGAGCCATGAGACAACACGTATGCCGATGTGGGTGGGTGGTTTTTATTCTTTTCAGTACCCTCTTCCTGAATGCCCAGACAAGTGTTGAAGAATGGATCAGCAGGGGAGATTCCGCTTATCAACAATTTAATAATCTCGCTGCACTGGGCGCCTATCAACAAGCCTTGAAACTGGATTCCCTCAACTATGAAGCGCTCTGGAAAATTTCCCGGGCGTATGTGGATGTGGGAGAAACGCTCAAGAAAAAAGAAGAGCGAAGGCAGTATTATCAGGAGGCAGAAAAATTCGCCCGGAAGGCCGTTGCTGTGAATCCTGATGGTGCCAAAGGGCATCTCTTTTTATCCATCGCCCTGGGGCGAGTGGC
>RFIL01000221.1 GCA_003695285.1 Calditrichota bacterium | reverse complement strand
CGGCTACCCACCGTTCCGGTGGAGATCACCGTTCCTCCGGCAAGGTTGTTGACCACTCCGCTGGCGCCAGTGCTGATCCGGCAGATCCGGCTGTTGACGACGTTGTCTTCCAAACGAATGGTGCCGCTGTTGTTCACGGTATTGTTGAAGGTTATAATCGAGTGGCTGACGGAAGCATCCAGCAACATCAGGGAGCCGGTCTGTAGGGTTAGCGCTCCATTCATGGTATTGCCTTGGCCGCGAATATAGATCGTTCCGGTAGAGGTAATTCCTGCATTGACCGTATTGCTGTTATCCAGTTGCAAAACCCCGTTGGCGTTGATGGTCATTCCGATCGTCGCATTGAGCGTCCGGCTGGTGGCTGCCAGCGTCTGCGTGCCCGTTGCTGCCCCCAGGGCCAGGCTGTTCACATCCATGTTTACATCCAGGGTTATCGTGTAGGTGCCGTCAAGTGTGATGAAGACATTGTCACCGGGTTGGGGAGCGAGACCGGTATCCCAGTTGGTGCCGTCGCTCCAGTTGCCCCCGGATGGGTTATTCCAGAAGACATCTCCACCATACATTGCAGTAGAAATTAAAAAACATAATAGAAAAATCTTCCTGATTGTGGTACTATAACTTTCCATGACCTCCTCCATGATTTAAATGTTATCTAAGGATTACTTTTTCTTTCTGATGGGGAATTTTTTCTTTGTATCAAGAACACCTTTTAAAAAAACGGGTTCGCATAAGATGAGAGAGACCGGAACTTTTGCTAAAATCAATAAGGCCGTTTCTAACTCCGAAGCAGTCATGATATCATACCCCTCGCCTGTTAACAGTTCGCGAAGCCGGCGAAGTTCTCTGGTACTGGTGTCTAAGATCAGTATGTAATTTTTCATTTCCACCTCATACACACCTACTTAGACAAATCCAATGCCATATGTGGATGGTGGATGAAATACCGAAGTGTACATGTTATTAATAAAGAGCTTAGAAAGATTGTTCAGGGTATGATAAAATTGGTTTGTCGCATAATACCGACAGCCAATGGTGGAGAAGTGTCGTATCCTAACGACAATTTTCTAAGAAAATTCCTAAAAAGTTTGGGAGGTTAATGGGGTTAAATGACTAGAGATCAATCCCTAATTGATTCAGCATGCGGTAAAAATGCGTCCGATTGACACCCAACTTCATTGCAGCTTCCCTCTTGGAGGAACATTTTTTCAATGTTCGAAGGATATAACGGCGCCGAAATTCAATTTCAGCCTCTGCCAGAGGTTTCCCGGGCTGAATGGGTTCTATTTTTTCCTCTTCCGTTAATTCCGGTGGTAAATCCGAAACATCAATGACCTGATTCTTGGTCAGTATAATCCCCCGATGGATTACATTTTCCAGTTCACGTATGTTTCCATACCAGTGATAATTTCCCAGAACTTCCATTGCTTCCGGAGAAATTGTTAATGCCCTGCCAGGTGCATACTTTTCCAGAAAAGATGTAGCCAATTCCTCAATATCTTCCTTTCGTTCCCGTAGGGGGGGCATGGTTATCTGGATCACGTTTAAACGATAATAAAGGTCTTCACGGAAATTTCCTTCCCGGATCATCTGCTTTAAATCCCTGTTGGTGGCAGCGATGATACGCACATCCACCTTAGAAGGTTGGAGGCCTCCCAGACGTTCGATTTCCTGTGATTGTAAGACCCGTAACAATTTTGCTTGAAGATTGATATCCATCTCGCCAATCTCATCCAGGAAAAGTGTTCCCCCATTTGCCATCTCAATTTTACCAGGTTTGGCTTTGGTAGCACCTGTAAAAGCTCCGCTTTCATAACCGAATAATTCAGACTCCATCAATTCAGAGGGAATAGAACTACAATCGATGGTGACAAATGGTTTATCTGCTCTCCGGCTGTTATGGTGAATTGCCCGTGCCAGCAATTCTTTACCGGTTCCATTTTCTCCGAGAATGATCACAGAAGCATTGGTAGGAGCAATTTTGGATGCAGTAATCAAAACTTCCAATAATTTAGGACTGGAGCCGCGTATACCGGGACAAACAAATTCCCGACGTAAATCTTCCAGTTTTATCTGTGTGTCCGATAGCAACCTTTTTTCCAGCATCATGATTTCTCGTGAGATTTCCAGTCCCTGCACAATTTGGCGAGCAAAAGAAATCAGAAAAATTAAATCACTATCCTGAAAAGCATTTCCTTTCTCCCTTCGATCAAGATAAACGGCTCCCAACACCCTTGTGGCCGAGATGAGCGGTACACATATTACGGATTTTATCCCTAACGATATTATGCTTCCCTTTTTGGAATCTTCTTGAAATTTTTCCAGATTATCGGTAATGGTTGGCGAAACCGTTCGGATGGTATTCTCAATAACAGAAGTACTAAGAGAAAGGGCATCCGGTTCCTTTTCCGGCTCCATGTTCCGGGAAAAAACATTTTCAATCTCCTGTTCAGCATTCACGAGAACGATAAATCCAGCATCAGCATCCAATTCTTTAATCACTGTATCAATGGCTTTGGACATCAACGATTGCATCTCCGTTTCCGAAGCAAACAAAATACCGGAGGTATAAAGGATTTCCAGTCGTTTCTTTTCTTCTTTGATACTCTGTAACGCACTCTCCATTTTTTTCAGAACCCTCTGAATAACGGAGCTCTCATGATTAATCTGTTGATTGGTTTTTAACCAGCTTTTGTAAAGAGCATTAAATTTTTTTTGGGCACTCTGAGAAGCTCCTGATTGCAATAATTCATTATTGACTTCCATAAAGGATGTGGATAACTGGGAAACAGCCGCATCTACCACACTCTGTAATTTCTGAAATACGTTATCTATCTTTTCCATGATATTCCTCTTAAAAGAGTTAATTTACAAACTGGTTTTTTAACCGGTTAACTTGGGCTATCCTTTAAAAATCGGTTACCTTCTCTGATGGGTCCACCTCAAGCTGGATAATTGCTTCCATAACTTCTCCCATCGAATGGAAACGGGATTCCGGGTTCTTTTCAAGACATCTGTTGATTACCTCATCCCAACAGGGAGGCAGGTCACTTCTCAACGATGATGGTGAAGGCGGATGGTGATTAAAGATCTTATGAATTAACGCCATTTCATTTTCACCGGTAAAGGGCATCACACCGGTGCACATTTCATACATCATGACCCCGAACGAAAAAATATCGACTCGCTGATCCACGGAACTCCCGGTGATTTGCTCCGGAGCAACATATCCCAGGGTACCGAGCACTGTCCCAAGGGTGGTCATCGTGGTTACCAAATGAGACTTGGAAAGCCCAAAATCCATGATACGAATCGAACCCTCTTCATCAAACATAATATTCCCGGTTTTTATATCACGATGAATAACTCCCCGTCGATGAATTTCCTGCAACCCCGTGGCAATCTGTAAGAGAATGTTCTTGATTTGCAATATGGATACCGGATGTTTTTTTTCCAGAAAGGCTTTCAGTGTCCCACCGGAGAGATATTCCATGGCAATAAAACCCTGTTTCTCCGTCTCACCAATCTCATATACTTTTACAATATTAGGGTGAGAAAAGGAGGCCAACAATCGCCCCTCATTGGAGAACCGTTTATGATTATCTGGATCCTTCAACAACTCTTCATTCAAACACTTCAGGGCTACTACCCGACGATTATTTACATCCACAGCTTTGAATACCTCTCCCATCCCCCCGGAACCGATCCGTTCCAATAACTTAAAATGTGAGATTTTTTTCGCTCGAATGCTGACCAGGGAATTCCAGTTGACCATCACCCATCTACCTCCCCACAACAGAGCACCTCCGAAAAATAAATACAGAACATAGGCCCAGCGTGTTTTCCACCAGGGGGGTAAGATGGTCAGATACAAACGAGCGGGATGTTCGCTCCAGATACCATCATTATTTGCTGCACGAACCAGAAAGGTATAATTCCCAGGGTCCAGGTGACTGAAACTTACAAATTGTCGGTTACCGGAGGAAATCCATTCATCGTGGAATCCCAATAGCTTATACTCATATTGGTTTTGTGTGGGATCGGTAAAATCCATTGCCCGGAATTCAAAAGAGATAAAATTACTGTTAAAGGGAATGATTAGGTGTTTTTTATGAGTAATGAGGGTATCCAGCGCTACCTCTTTCTCAAAAATTTTAAAGGAAGTAATGACAACCCCGGGGGGATAGGGATTTCCGGTTAAACTATCAGGATGAAAAACATTATATCCATTTACCCCACCAAAAAACAAGTTCCCGAAGGAATCGCGAGTGTATGAACCAGCAGCAAATTGACTCCCCTGTACCCCATCTTCAGCAGTATAGTGAGAAAAACGCTCCTCAGCGGTTGAAAAACGGGAAATTCCCAGACCTGTGCTCATCCAGAGATTCCCATTATCATCAGATTGCATGGCAACTACCTGGTTATCGCCACTGAATCCTTCAAGATTGGTAAATCGTTGAAAGCGATACTTATTGTTGAAAAGTGAGCCCCTGGTTTCTGTG
>RFIL01000220.1 GCA_003695285.1 Calditrichota bacterium | reverse complement strand
TTTTTTGGGTCGAGCCTTCTCTACGGGTGATCGCTACAGGAAAGTAGGATTTGTAATCTCGATCAAAGGAGAGGGTCTCGTAGGTTTTCTTCTGAAAAAGTTTGCCAAGAAGAAGCAGGAAGACCAGACCGACAAACGAATCCATATAACCACTACCATGCCCTGCCAGTATCTCATAGATACTTCGGCCAAAAAGGGTGATGATCCCCAGAGAGATGGGTACATCTATGTTTACGGTTTTATATTTCAGGCCTTTAAAAGCAGAACTTAAAAATTCCGAAGCACTGTATAACAAGACCGGGAGAGAGAGTAAAATATTCAGAATGCCAAAAAATTGTCTGAACTGGAAGTCAAGTGTATCCTTTACCGAAAAGTACTCAGGAAAGCTCAACAACATAACATTGCCAAAGGCAAATCCCGCCACCCCCAGTTTAATGTACAGGCTGCGATCTGTTGCTTTCTGTGATTTTTTCTGGAGGTCTTCCAGGCTGATATGGGGTTCATAACCCAGCGATGTGAGAAGCTCAACAATTTGTCGGAGAGTTGTCTTTAGGGGATTGAAAACCAGAGACAATTCTTTCCGAAGAAAATTTACTCTCGATTCTGTGATACCTTCATTTAATTGGTAAAGATGTTCCAGTAACCATATACAGGAACTGCAATGCATTCCGGGTATATTGAAGGTGACTCTGGCAACTTTGCCATTATTAAAACTCAGGAGTTGGTTTTGTACATTTTCATCTTCAAGATACTCAAAGCGTCTGGGAACATTCTTAGATTCAGTCGGGGATTGTCCGGGGGATGCGTTTAATTGATAATACTGACAGAGATCATTTTCGGATAAAATCTCATATACTGTTTGACACCCCCGACAACAGAAATGTTTATTATCAAAGAGAATATCATTCTCTTTGCAGGGTAACCCACAATGATAGCAGTTTGGGGGCTGGATTTTCCTGTTCTCAATATGAGTCATATATGGCTTTTAGATTAAATTCAAAGCAAATTATTTAATTCTGTAATCACAACCGTTTCGTGTAATTATTATTAGCAATATTAATAAGTTAACACTTCTGTTTTTTTGTTTATAAAATTAAAAAGATACCAAAATACACTTTGAATACAATGACAATTATCAGATAAAAAAATGATCTTTGTCAGTTTTTTCGGAATTGTTTGTGCCGGAGAAAGAATCGTTTTCAATAATTGTTATTGTTTTAAATTGCATCATTCCCTACTGATGAAGTTGTTATCACGATTGATGAAGATGGTGCCAATGAACTGGTGGGGGAGAATATAAATTTGATAAACCTTTATAGAAAGTGATAAATCCCAGGAGACCAACTAATATCACCGCAAATTTAAAAATCCGTTTCCGTACATTGATGGAAATAAAATTACTGGCAATTCCAATCAAAAGCATCGCCGGAATGGTGCCCAGACCAAAAAATAGCATGGTTAATAAACCTTCTAACGGCGATGCTGTAGAGGCGGCTTTTGCGCCTGCTGCATAAACTAATCCACAAGGAATCAATCCATTTAGAATCCCCAGGAAAAAAATGTTTTGACGGTTAAGTTTTCGAAATAACTGACTGAGTTGCTTTTTAATAAAGTGGTAGCCAGGCATTTTGTCACTGAAAAGAGTGGGGATCCATCCCCCAATTTCTAATGCAATTAAAATCATCAGAATCCCGGCAACCAATTGAAGAAAACCCTGAAAAAAACGGATATCTCCGATAATTTTCAGAGCTTCTCCAGCGAAGCCAAAGAGGAGTCCCAGGATGGAATAGGTAATCACTCGTCCGAGATTGTAGAAAAGGTGAGGTAGGGCTGTGTACCATCTTCCTTGGATAGTAAGGGATTGATTGCTCTGCAATTTCATTGTGTAGGCTGTGACAAAACCACCACACATGCCTACACAATGTCCAAAGCTGCTAAAAAAACCAATTAATAAAATTGCCCAGTATTCAAACACCGGTTACTCCAGCCAGAGCTTGGGGTTTTTATCTACTGAATCCATTCATAGCATGGGTCATTTATTTTAGTTCGTTTATTATGAAGGAATATTTCTTCCTTGGTCCGCTTAAAGGGTTCCAACATTTTGATACGGCTCTGTGCGGAAGAAATAACATTGGGGTCCCTTTTAGCCGCTTTTTGATACTCTGCAATAGCCCTTTCAAAAACTAATTTGTCATCATAGGTATAACCGGGTTTTGCTCTTTTCCCGGAACAATAGGAGACGGCATTTTCATAGATGCTACCCATCACCATATAGGCCAGACCGTAGTTTGGGTTAATGCGGAGGGCCTTTTGGACATAACTTCGGGCTGTTTTAAATTGATTCATTCGGGAATAGACATCGGCTAAAGCACAGAGGGTATTCAAATTTTTGGGATCAATTTGAAGGATTTGCTTATAGGTCTTAATAGCACTGGAAAGTTGTTCTAACGCTTCATAACTTCGGGCGATATAGGTCAATGCCTCGATGTTTTTGGGGTCTTGTTTCAGGATGGCCCGGAACGCTTCCATTGCTTTCTGATATTCATTTGCCTCAAAAGCCGCTTTTCCAAATCTTCGGGCATTGGCGATGTTGGTTGGATCCAACTTATACGCTTTTTCCAGGGCTTCCAGAGAATTCATCCCCATCTGATCCATCATATGGGCAAGCAATGTTGCCGCTTCCACATCCTGGGGGTCCAACTCGACTACTTTTTGTTGAGCTTCGATAGCTCGTTCATCTTCCATCTGAAAATAAAGTTGCGCAAGAATCATCCAGTAGTTTTTTAGAACTTTGGGATCTTTTGAACCTAATTCAATGAGTTTTTCATAATGAGGAATGGCACACTGCGCTTTCCCCAGAGTTCGCTGGATTTGACCGGCCTGATAATGGAGGGTGGCATAGTTGGGAAATCTCTCCAACCCCCGATAAATGACAATCAGTGCACTATCTACCTGATTGAAATGAAGATAGCAATCTACCAAACGTGAATACGCGGTTTTAAACGTTGGTGTGCTGTCATTCACAATGACCTTCCAATAATAGGGTATGGCATCTTTGTAGTTGTCCGGATTTCCGCCATATTTGGCTAATTTATAATATTGGCGAGCATAGTCATACCAAATACCTATTTGTTGAGGATTGACATTGCTTTCTTTGTGAGTGTCATAAATGGTCGTTAATGTCTCTGGCTTGCATGGAGTTTCCTCCATCTCTTCCATGTCGTCTTCCTGTGCAATTAAAGGAAGAAAAAGTATCGTCATTAATAACAGTAAAAGATAGATTATCTTAGCTGACGAGTTCCGATTCATGTTCCGTTACCTCCCGGAGTATTGTAACTTGATCATCTATTTACGATAAAAATTCGCCTGTATATTTAACTTAACGTAGTATGAAATTCTGAATCCTCCTTTTTCCAGAGCATCTCCCCAGACCAGGCCATATTCATTTCGATAAAGTAAGCCGGTAGCGGTAAAGGATATATAGTCGTTCTCCTGGGGATTGGGGGATTTCCCGGAATATTGAACATCCAGCTCAATGGGTTTGGTGATACCCTTTATCGTTAAATTCCCTTTTAATTTGTATTGATTATCCTTGATATGCTCAAATGAGGTGCTAACAAATTTCATTGTGGGGTAATTTTCAACATCAAAAAATTGGGCAGATTTAAGGTAAGCATCGCGGGGATCGTTCTCTGTGTCGACACTCCCTACGCGTATAACTGCTTCCACCTTGCTCCCGGTCAGGTCTTCTTTACCAGGGAAAAAACTTATGCTATAGTCAGTAAACTGTCCTCGAGTTACACCAAGTGTAAAGTCTTGTTCAGCATCTGAAATTTCAGAAAGGGCAATAATATGGTCAACTTCAAACCCGATGGAGGAGTGTGGTTTGTCAAGTATCCAGGTACTTTGCCCATATATGGAAAAACAACTCATTATGAGAAGGGTGAGCACATAATGCTTCATTTTCATGGTTCAACTCCTTTTTCTCTTTGAGCATCTATTAAATATCTGGCAACAGCCAGTCTCCTATTGACTCGTTAATCAATATATCTTAGAACATGGATTTACAAAATTCCACAGATTTTTTATTTAGTTGGTGTCTGGAGGGGGGAAAAATCCCTTTTTCAGGGAGAGGTAGTACAATAAAAACGGGTAACAGTATAGACCGTTACCCGTGTATCATTATTTATCTTAGGATTATTGCTCAATGGTGCGGATATAGGCAATGATATCCATAATGTTTTGATCGGAAAGCGCTGGATTCCCACCTTTGGGGGGCATGGGGATACCGGTAGTGTTTAAAGGATCATCCACAGCCCGACCTTTTTTAACATAATCCAGTAATTCCATATCTGTTTTCTCTTTTACAAACTGACTGGTGACCAGATTTTTCCCTAACCCGGGCAGACCTTTACCATCCGGTCCATGGCAGGCAGAACAACTTTGCACAAACAGCGTTTTCCCACGTTCAGCATCCCCTTTTAATTCAGCGCTTTGTTGTGACATTGCCTGGGGTTGCTGAGTTGTCTTTGGGTCGCTTTTAGGCTCTTCGCTTCCGCCACCACATCCAGCTATAAGCCAGAAAAGTGCCAGAAAGAGGCTTAAACTCACCATCTTGTGTCTCATTGAATCGTTCCTCCGTTGTTAATTTTTGTATGTTGAGTTTTTACTTTACTTCAGGAAGTAAATCTTCCGGATTTAAAGCTTGTAGTTCCGAAAAAGTAAACTGCTTAACACTCCTTCCTTTAAACACAGATTTTACTTCATCTTGAGTGCCTAATGCAATAATGCCGAATCCCATCGGGGTGATGACATCCCTTTTCAGAACAAAAACTGCTTTATTTGCATCCAGCCAGGTTTCATTGTTATAGTCGGCAACCCAGTAGTGTTCCACTTGAGGCGAATATTTTTTTAAATGGTTCAACATGCAACCAACATCGTCAAAAAGATACCATTTCTTATCAGTGGTGAAATATGCGCCAGCAAAGCGAGCCTCATTAATAATCATTCGACATTCATCACAGGCATCTTCTCCGTAACGAATTTTCGGAGGTTCTACACCCGGGGTGCCAGTTTGACAATGCCAGTTTAATATACTGAACATTAGCAGGAGCGCCAACCAAAAGAAATTTCTCATATTCCCCCTTTCCGCTTGAATAGCCACTGAGTTCCCAAAAAGGTGATCACCACCCAGGCAAATAGAATACTCACCAGGAGCGGTAACAAATGATCGCCATAAGTCCGGATGGCATAAGTGCCAACGGGGCCAAGAATCTCGAGATTACTGTGCAGAATACTAATGGCAGCAATTTTAAACACCTGAAGTGGGTTTAGGAGTGACACATAGAACAAATGTTGAATGTCAAATTTGGCGATAAGAGCGGTTCCCATGATACCCAGGTCCCCGAAGAACACCAGGATTAACCAGAAGAAAAGTGAAACTCCCACCGCTGTGTTTGCTTTGGAAAGAGCACTGGAAATCAATAGCCCCATACCAAGCGTAACCAGTCCAAGTAAAAATGTCAATCCTACCAATCCCAGATAACTTCCAATATGAGTTGCCCCACCATACCAGGCAATCATGAACCCACTGATACCAAAACCGAGAGCCAGGGCCCCGAGAAGCGCAATCCCGACACCCATGAATTTACCCGTTAGCACCTCAATTGGATCAACGGGTTGCGCGAGGATGTAAAGTAGGGTCCCGTGTTCTCTTTCTCCGGCCAGACTGATTGCTCCGAGGGTTAAGCCCATCAGGGGGACGATTAATAAAATCAGATTAATCATACTGGCAGTGGTACGACCGAACCCGGATAACCCGTAGTTCCCAAGGCCGGTTAATCCAAACCATGATAACCCCAGTGACAAAGCAGCAAATATGATGGTATAAAGCACAAACCAGCGATTCCGTTGGGAATCTAAAATCTCTTTCTGGGTTAGGAGTAAGATGTTTTGCAGTTCTATTTTCATGGTGTTACACCCTATTCTTGTTCGGTTTTTTCTATTTCATA
>RFIL01000219.1 GCA_003695285.1 Calditrichota bacterium | reverse complement strand
TCGTTCATGAAAACTGCCACCCCTTCCGGGTGATAGTGCATCACGCTTTTCTCATAAGGACCATAATTGATACGTAATACCCGCACCTGATCATTCTCAAATATGACCTGGTAGTGCATAGCATCCACCACGGTGGGATCCTGACGGGAATTGTCCGACATTTTCTCCTGCTTATGACTGGAATGGGGGTTCGTACGGTTGGTGGTTTGCCCAAACATCACCTGCACTGAAAGTAACATCATCGCAAGTAAAGTCATTAATACGGTGTATATCTTCATGATAAATCCTCCCGGTTTAAGAATAAAGAGGAACCGGTTGATATGAAACATCGCCCGGTTCCAGTATTATAAGCCCCTTATTTTCGTAACAAGGGTAATTCCCGATAAATTTCGTCTGAATGCGTTGCGGAATATTTGTTAAATTTTTTAAAGAATGCCTGTCTTTGCTCTTTGTCCGGCCAGGCGGCTTCCACCAGTTCATCCTGTTTTTGGTTCGCAGCAGCAATATCATTCCAGGACGCATATTCGGTGATGACAACTACATCCCGAAGATCGTTGCCACTGGAGTGACGCATAACCCTTTCGCTGATGATTTTATCATTTTTACTGGTGATCTTCTCATACCATTCCTTCATCAGATCGTTAAATTCCTTACGGCTACCGTCCTGGGGAATTTCAATTTTCCAGGTGGTGACGGTGTAATAATGGGCTTCATTCTCCTGGGCAAAGGCACTGCCAATCAGCAGACCTAACAGGGCAATGATGACGACGACTTGATTAAAACATTTCATGATACTTCCTCCATTTGGTGAGTAGTGTTCGAAAGTCTGTTACTGACTTCCATTTGTTTGGTAATTCTTTGTCAACCTTAATTGGATGTACGACCTCCATGATCACCGATCAGATACCATTTCCCATCATCTTGAATTAGAATATCTGTCCATCGGCCTTTAGTAGTGAACTCCTTCCCTTCACTATTTTTGACGATCATCTGATAGTAGTAGTGCACTGTTGCGAATTTCTCATATACATTAATGGCAGTGGGTTTAATTTCATAAAGCACAATGGAATTATTGCTTAAGAAATGCTCAACTCCTTTTGCGGTTGATGCTCGATCCGAGGGTAAGGGATCATTCACGTCCCATCCGCTATAATCCTTGTGGAAATAATTCATCATGCCCTGCGCATCACCATTGGCGAATAAATCCCAGTACATGGTTACGTTTTTCCATACCTTTTTTTGCTCACCGGACCACTCCTGTGCCTGAACCGAAACACTGCCCAGAACCAACAAAACCGGTACTAAAAGCGTTACGAAACATCTTTCCCTCAACTTCATAACTTCTCCCTTCTCTTGATTGATGGATTTATAATAGCTTTACAATTTATTGCGATGGATATCGGTGTTAAGATGGACAAATAGTTTTAAACACTCCCGCCATTTATCCACTTATTATAACTTTTATTTTCTCCATTGGCCGGATACCACCAATCCGGTTCCAGGCGCATCCCGGTATTATCTCTCCAGATAAAATCAATGGCTTTTTCCACATCCGGTAGATTCGGAATACTCAGGAGGTAAAGTCGCCAGCGCCCCATTTTGGTGGTATGAATTTCTCCTGATATTTGTTGAGCATGTAGAGCATTCTGAATGGTTTCCGCCTGATGCTGATCATAAGTCGCCCAGACAATCCCTTCCTCACCGCTCATAAAATCTCTTTCCTCATAGGTGATGGTAATTTTAATCTGAGTTCCGAAAGGCAGCCGGGGAATCTCAACACCATTAAAAGACATCCATTCCAGAAACTTCCCATTTTTCATCCGTATAACGCCAACATCATACTGATTTCCAGAGGTATTGATGAATCGAACCGGCATAGTCGCACCCTTCGTGAGTTATATGAGCGTTGAAAGAAAGATAGGAAATAAAGGGGGGACATCTCTTGTGGATATGGCGCAAAAGTTTGTCAATTTTGGGCGTTTTAATGATGAATGGTGGCTGTCAGGAGCCAGTGAACAGCAACCTGAAGCAAACCCATGTGCTACAGCCACTAAAACCGTGTCCTAAGAATGTTAGCTCTAAGAAAAAAATCCCAGGTACGATTTCTTATACCTGGGAATACGGAATGCTCTATTAATTCGCTCGATGTAGTTGCCGCTTTTAAAAACCGGGGGCAACATCGGGAGGCAGCACAATCCAATTTACACAACGTCCAAGTGCGGTGGGTGGTAATGGTCCTCCGTTTAATAACATGTTCATCCGATTTGCCAGCTCAAAATCTACCCGTCGATGTATGATATCCTTGATGGCGTCTTCGATGAAATTATCCAGCAGGGCTATCCCGCTAACACTAAAAGAAGTAAAATTCAGCCGGGAGCCGTTAATACAGATCGCTTGACCACGAGCAAAAGAACCGGCATAGTTAAACCCGTAGGTAACAGTGATCGGTCCCACCGCAGGACCAATCGGCGTGCGGCAATCATCCGGCCTTAGATTTTGAATAGAAAACGCATATGTGCCGCCGGTGGCAGTAATGGCAGTTACATCGATAAAACCACCGGCATCCAGGGTTAATGACAGGGTCATGGTGTTGGTCTGCCTCACAAGGTCCACCGAGCCCGGAACACAGGTCGAACCTCCCGGTCGAATCGGAGTGTTGGGTAAGGAATCCGTGCTGGTAAAGGGTGGAATTGTCGGGTTACCACCACCGGGCGCGGGACGCGGGCGAGTGCAATTTATGAACATCACCAGCCAGCAAATACTGATGGCAATGATGATACTTCGATATATGGTTGGCTTTTTCATGGGCGTTTCTTTCCGTTTAATGTTAACCTTGATTTAAGAATTTAGTGAAAAAATGGAGTTGCTGATCACTTATTTCAATATTGACGATACCAGAGTTCTCGCGAACCGTCAAATCCATTGAAAAGAAGCTTACCCGGTTGCAAATAATACTTCGCCAGAGGAATCCATTGGGAGGTACCATCCAACATCACCTGGAATACCCCGTTTTTACTGCGCCAGCGGCCACTGGTGGTTTCGCTACCGCCCACACTACCGCTCCAGTTGGCTCCTCCTGCCATGGTTCGGGCATCTCCATAGCGAAAGGTTCCATCCGAGTTGATATACAAAAACACCTGGCTGGCAACGGTAGCGCCTCCGCTGCTGATAATCTCTTGTTTTGCCCACACCCCAATGAGACGCCTGTCGCCAATAGAAACATTGCCCGTTTCTCCCGGTTCCTGCTCTTGTGCCTGCGTTTGCCGGTAAAAATGAAACTCTTTCTTTTTCCCGGCGTTATGCAGAACTATGGTAAGGTTATCTCCTTTGAGGATTGCGGTAAACTTTCTACCCTCCTCGCTTTTCTCGTCATACCAGGCGCCGGAGACTTTATTTCCGGAAATGACACCTTCAAGGGCAAATTCTTCCTCGCCGGCTTCTATATCGCCATCAAACTCGTCATCATAAACATCGATCTCCAGGATGGCTGGCGTGTTATTTATCTTTCCCTGGTAAATACCTGTAAAATCAGAATTATCGTTTACCGGAATGTCCTGAGCGAAAACTCCGCTAATTAAAACAAATACGAGGAAATAACCCGGCAGATATTTGATCCATGCTTTCATTCTATACTCCTCAGATTTATCTCACTAACAACATTTTGCGGGTTTGCTGAAATTCACCTGATTTTAGACGGTAAAAGTAAACCCCGCTCGCCAGTTGCCCGGCGTCAAAACTCACCTGGTAAGTTCCGGCCGG
Organism: Calditrichota bacterium; assembly: GCA_003695285.1. Lineage (GTDB taxonomy): Bacteria > Calditrichota > Calditrichia > RBG-13-44-9 > J075 > J075. The sequence goes on along the minus strand of RFIL01000219.1, from coordinate 2,243 downwards.
TTTTTGTTCTTTTACCAGAACCGCCACCTCTCTGCCGGTGAGATCATACACTTTCAGGCTCACAAAACCGGATTGGGGAAGTTGAAACCGGATGGTGGTTGCCGGATTGAAGGGATTGGGATAGTTCTGTGATAGGCTAAATGATTCTGGTGAAAACCCTACTTCATCATTTATCCCCGTGGCAACCTCGTAAGTAAAAGCATGCCATCCAGCTTGGGCATCCGCCGTATAAATAACACCATCGGGACCAACAGCGACATCCCTTGTATCACTACCCGGATTAATATGTGCAGTATTGGTTAACGTGGAACCGTCAAACGAGAGCGCCCGTAGTCCGTCGAGGCTGTTGGCAACAAAAATAGTACCATCCGCACCGATTGCCACATTCAGTGCTCCCGGCGGATCCATCCACTGGGTCACGCTGTCAAATGTAGCGCCATTGAAAGTGTACACCATTAAACCGTTGGTATTTTGGCTGGCCAGAAACAACGTGCCATCCGCACCCACAGCAATACCCTGGGCCTGAATGGCTGCTATGTGGTCGAGCTGGGTAAAAGTGGAGTCATCGTAAAAGGATAAGGCGTAAAAACCATCGCCAAACAAGGCGACGTAAACGATACTGTCCGGACCCACGGCAATTCCTTTCACATTCAAACTCAAAGGAAGGTTATATTGAGCCAGAAAACTAAAAGAGGTAGTATCGGTGAATGAGTAGGCCCTAAGACCACCTGTACCAGTTCCTACAAACACAATTCCTCCCGGTCCCGTCGTCACTGACGTCAGAGTTTTGTTATCAAAATCCACCACACTACCTATATTGGTAATGGATGTATCATCATAGGTGTAAGCATTTAAGGTTTGAAAATTAGGAAAAAAAACAATGCTATCGGATCGGACCGTAATTTCTTGTATACTATAACCAACATTGGGATCAAAGATTTGTCGGAGATTGAAAAAAGTAGTATCACTGTGATCGTAAGCGTTTATACCGTGAAATAGCGTTCCTAGAAAAACGGTGCCATCTGGACTAACGTCTACAGACTGTGCATCATTATTCTCCACACTTCCGGCATCGTTAAAAACATGGGAAAATTGAGCATAAGATTTAGAAATAATGGTTAAAGATAGTAAGACAAAAAACATCAAAATGGATTTGTTCATGATTTTCTCCCTTTTAGAGTTTTGGTATATTGACGTAAAACAATTGCCATTCTTTTTGAACTGTTAGTTGTCTGCAGGTTCCTAATCGGTCAATGCAGCAGCATCCTGCGGGTTTGCTGAAATTTGCCTGCGTTTAGACGGTAGAAATAGAGACCGCTGCTTACCGATTGCCCGGCGTCGTTGCAGCACTGCTCCCATCCCAGGAACCGCTTGCTCCAAAATTCATCACCGGGTTGCCGGAATAGGGTGTCCAATTGGTTTGTGCCAGCAGCTCATTTCCAATGCTTGCTGAGAGTAGGAGTGCCAAAACACTTATCAGCAAAATTATTTGATATCTATAAAACATGACAAGCCTCCCGAGCTTATATGAATGAAACGTAAATTTTGGAATAAGTTAACCGGGGAGAGGTTGGGGCACAATCACGCAAATGCGCTATTTTTCTTACGCTTCAATCGGAATAAGAAGCAGACATGTCAATACTCGGGAACTTCGTTGCTCAAAACGAATCGTTCTATGTGATGGGCGATTCAAAAATGCGTTGGTATAAGCTCCATGCGCGTATTCTGCGGTTTGGAATCGTTTCTAAGTGCTTTCGCACACTTTGGTGCGAAAGTAAGCTGTCTTCGACAGAGCAAATCGACAAAAGATTGTCGATTGATACCCCGAAAGGGGCTAACGAAGATCAAAGAAATCCAGTTCCTTAATCGTCGCTAATCCTAAATTCGGTTTTTCCAGGCTTACTAAAAAAGCTTCTGCTTCAGGATAATTTCTCTTAAAAAATTGTAAATGCGCCACATCTTTCATTGCGATGCGCGTTTTCCATTTTATCTCGTACGCTGTAATCTGATTTTCTTTCTGGAGAACAAAATCAATTTCACGTCCGTTCTTATCGCGCCAAAATTTAATTTCAGTTAAAAACCCAGTTTGTTTTAAGAATTGAGCAAGGGCAAAATTTTCGGCAAGAGAACCAATGTCAGGTCTCTCTTCTGGCGAGGAAAAATTCTTTAAGAAATAATTTCGAATTCCGGCATCAACAAAATAAATCTTGGGCGCTTTGACGATTTCTTTATTCTTGTTTTTA
>RFIL01000218.1 GCA_003695285.1 Calditrichota bacterium | reverse complement strand
CTTGAAGAGGTTCGCGACAAACGTACCCATCAACTGGGTTGGCTGCTTGGTTCCCCTTTTCGGAAAGAACTGAACCACGCTACCAAAGTAGAAACGCCTTTCCGTCAGGAAGATGATTATGAGGAAGGAGCGCTGTCATGAAAATGAGTCGCCTGGAAAAACGTCTGGTTAACAGGGAGGCGAAAGCCCGATTCAATATTGAGTTGCTCCGCCAGCGTCTGGCAGAAATGGATCAGGAAGTAATTTATGACGTTCTCGAAATCGGCTGCGGGGTCGGATATGTATCTGCTTATCTTGCCATTGAATGCGGGATGAAGGTTGTCGGAAGTGATTTCGATCCTGAACAAATCGAAATCGCACGCCGCATACACGATCAAAACGATTTGTTACAGTTCCGGGTACAGGATGCCTCGCATCTCGATTTTCCGAATGAAAGTTTCGATTTGGTCATCTCCCAACATGTCTTTCATCATGTTTCAGCGTGGCAGAAAATTGTAAAAGAAACGGCCCGTGTTCTTCGCCCCGCGGGATATTTCATCTGGCTGGATCTGGCGTTACCGGCAATGGCAAAAAAATTGATTCGACCGTTGAGCAGGAAGTACGGCGTATATACCTTTGGAGAAATTAAAGACGAAATGAACCAATATGGATTATATCAGGTATTTTACGAAAAGCTTCGGCGCTGGCTATTTGTCAGTCACCATCTGGTGGTAAGGAAACAAAAAGGTAAAGAGGAATGACAAAGCTTGAGATAGCGTTAACATTTTTGCAGGTGTTTTATGAAAAATGGAAGCCGGGGGAGTTATCAAAACTTCTATCCCGGAACCTGCAATTTAGCGGACCATTTGCGGATTACCAATCGGCACCCGAATATATGACTGCACTGATAGCAGATCCACCGGCGGGAATGACGTATGAGATCACTGATATCTTCGAAAACGAAAATGCTGTTTGTGTGATATACCAATTCTCCAAAGGAGCAATCGAATGCCCGATGTGCCAGATATTCGAGTTTGATGATGAAAACAAAATTTGCAAAATCAAGCTCATCTTTGATGCCACTCAGTTTTAAAATATAAATCAATGTGAGGTGATCTATGGTTAGAAAACAGATGCTATCGATAAGTTCTGTGCTGTTGTTCTATTCAATTGCACTTTTTGCCCAGGCCTCCTGAACAACCGAACAACAGCAAATTTTGCAGGCAATGGAACTCCTTTCCGCCTCTACAGCTCCGGGAGGAAGAGACGCCGAGGACCATGCCGCGGTCTTAGCTGACGACTACAGCCGCTGGACAGTGGGAAGTACAATAATCAATGATAAGCAAAGCTGGGTAAATGGTATTCGGGATTGGGAATTCGGCATGGATAGTCTTGAGATTGTATGATATGCTGGGGCGAGAAGTGAAAACGCTGGTCAATGAGCGCTTGCAGGCAGGTCATTGTAGCTTGCAATGGGATGGCACCAACGACGCCGGGCAGCCGGTAGCCAGAGGGGTATATTTGTACCGCCTGAGCTTCTCCCCCCTCAAGGGGGGATTATGGGAATGTCCAGACCCGGAGCGCAGCTTCCCTTTGGAACAAATGGTGCTGCTACGTTAACCTTCCACCGCAAGCTGAAGCATGCGGCTACCGGTGCAGGGAGGCACGATTTATAGAACCGCTCATGCAAGCTGTTGTCATTTCTTCTTAGTGCACGGTTTGCGCAGGTGGTGCATTTATTTTTTCCCGAATGCGGTAATATCCCCTTCCCCGTCCCGCTTTCCGTTATGATTTCCTGCCTTTACATGCCGTCTCTACCCGCTGAAATATTTCTGGTATGATCATTGTAATGACTTTGAATAGCGATTGATGTTTCCGCTGTCAGGATACTTTGTGATTCCACACGATGTTCATTCCAGGACAATTCGGTGATTCCTTTCACCAGGGGAAAATCATCTCGCAGACACTTAATAGTGAACATATATCAATAATCTCAACCCAAAGCATCGGAGGTCATTATGACTATCATCCGAACAGCAGTATCCCTCTTCCTTTTTTTAACTGTTTTCACAGCACTTCAGGCACAAATTCAATTTGCTCAGCACTTTATCAGTAACAATGCTCAATCGGCTTTTTCCGTATACGCTATTGATGTTGACAGCGATGGCGATATGGATGTTCTGTCGGCTTCGGTGACGGACAACAAAATTGCCTGGTATGAAAATAACGGCAGTCAGAACTTTATCACCCATGTCATTACCACCAATGCCATCGGGGCGGTCTCGGTTTTTGCTATTGACCTCGATGGTGACAACGATACGGATGTGCTCTCTGCCTCCCGTCTGGATCATAAAATTGCCTGGTATGAAAATGACGGCAACCAGAATTTTACCGCCCATATTATTCCGGCCAGTGTAATCGAACCCTGGTCTGTTTTTGCCATTGATCTGGATGGCGATGGCGATGTGGATGTCCTTTCCGCTTCCGCACAGGATTTTAAAATTGCCTGGTACGAAAATGACGGGAGCCAGAATTTTATAGCCCACACCATCTCCCTAAATGCCCAAATTGCCCGCAGCGTCTTTGCCATTGATGTTGACAGCGATGGAGATATCGATGTGCTTTCCGCCTCATCTCTGGATAACAAAATTGCCTGGTACGAAAACAATGGGGCGCAGGTATTTACCGAACATGCCATAGACACCGGGGCGCACTGGGCGTTTTCCGTTTCGGCACTTGATATGGATGGAGATAGTGACGTGGATGTGTTGTCTGCTTCCGTGGTGGATGATAAAGTTGCCTGGTATGAGAACGATGGTGCTCAGAATTTCACCACCCATGAGATCTCCACGGATGACGACCACGTTGCTTCGGTGTTTGCCATCGACCTGGATGGGGATAGTGATGTGGATGTTCTATCCGCCTCATTCGGTGGCAGCGAAATCTCCTGGTATGAAAATGACGGCAGCCAGAATTTCAACCGCCATTTTATATCCACCACTGCTGATGAGCCAGCTTCAGTGTTTGCCATCGACCTGGACGGGGATAATGATATCGATGTGCTCTCCGCGGTTTCCGCCTATAACGCTATTGTCTGGTATGAACAACTGAACCCCACAGCCATTTCACCCGGAGATTCCCCCAAAATTCCGGAAACCGTTCAATTGTTTCAAAACTACCCCAATCCCTTTAATCCGGTTACCCGTATTCAGTATTCAGTTAGCAGTAATCAGTTTGTTGTGTTGAAGGTCTATGATTTGCTCGGGCGGGTGGTAAAAACCTTGGTAAACCAGCGCAAAGCTGCCGGAAGCTATTCGATGCAGTGGGACGGCACCAACGACGCCGGGGAGGCAGTGAGCAGCGGGGTGTATCTGTATCGATTGACTGGAGGAAAGAATTTTGTGCAGACACGTAAGATGCTGCTGCTGCGGTAAATTTTTAACGAGCAGTTAGGCTACGAAATCATTAACCAAAATCGTTACTCCGGAGTTAGGCGCCCGAACAGTCTGCTCCGGAGTTTTTTCTTATAATTTATCTGCCGAAGTAAAATGTTCCGGTGTTCCACATCCTTGCCGCAGACCGTAAAAATGGTTTGGTTTCTCAGTTTTCTATTCCTATAATTTGATGAAAGGAATAGATTTACGGTTTATGGCATTGAGAATTAATTTCTGGAATTTTCTGAGATTATCTCTCCTCCTGTTTCTTTTCCCGTTTAGCCCTCCGGCATTTTCCCAATCTCCTCAAATCGACTTATGGAGCGAAGCCGGCGCCCCGGAAATCCGCAATTTTCGCCCGGCGGATTATGAAGGTGGCGGATTGAACTATGCCATCGCTCAGGATTCTGTGGGATTGATTTATGTGGCAAACGAATCCGGAGTGCTGATCTATGATGGGGTACAATGGGAACTCATTCGGCTACCGGAAAATGGCCCGGCCTACTCCCTGTGCTATGCGCAGGGGAAAATTTTTGTCGGGGGGTACAATCAGATCGGCTATCTCCAGAGCGACACCACCGGCGGATGGAGGTTTGTATCGCTGAATCCCCACCTTCCGGATTCCCTCCGAAATTTTAAATCCGTCGGCGAAGCCATTGCCGTTGACGATACGGTTTATTTCCGCAGTTACTATACCCTGTTCCGCTGGGATGGCCG
>RFIL01000217.1 GCA_003695285.1 Calditrichota bacterium | reverse complement strand
CTCATTCTCTACAACCCCCTTGTCATTCCCTGTTTCAATGGGTAAGGGAACAAAGGCTTCCATTTCTGTAAAGGCATTAAAACTTTTCAGCGCCTCTTCAACAGAGGGATACTCCGAGATGATATGATAAAACTCTAACATTTGATAGATTTCATAAATTTCCGGGCCCATATTGGCCAGTTTAATATCCCCACCATTTTCCCGAAATCGTTTAATTTCGCCGATAAGCACTCCCCAACCTGCACTGCTCATGTAAACCAGATGTTGAAAATCAAAAATTAAATTATAGCATTCATCAGCAAGACATTGGTCAATTGTTTTCTGGAGTAAATGGCAATTCGCCTGATCCACATACCCACTAATCGTCACCAGTGTGATTCGGGATTTCTTGTCAACAAGTTTGGATTCAATCTTGATTCCTTCTTGTTCAATCATGATTTTTCCATCTGCTTTTTTAATTCCAGTTTATTAATTTTTCCAGAACCGGTTTTGGGTAAGGTATCTCGAAACTCCACATACTTGGGTACTTTAAAGGTCGGCAAACGTTGCTTACAAAAAGAAATGATATCTTGCTCATCCAAGACAACACCATTGTTTTTTTTCACCACAAACGCCTTAATTGCTTCCCCAAGTACCTCATCCTCCACACCAACAACGGCGGTTTCCAGAATCCCCTCATGCTCCAGAATCTTTTCTTCTATTTCTTTGGCGCTAATTCGATTGGCGCCTACTTTAATCATATCTTTGCTTCGGCCCACCACATACAGAAAACCATCCTCATCCATTTTACCCAGATCACCAGTAAAATATAACCCATTTCTCAGAACCCGAGAAGTTTCTTCCTCATCTTTCCAGTAACCCACCATAATGTTGGCGCCTCGAGCTACAATCTCACCTACCTCACCGGGAGGGAGTGGGTTCCCCTCGGAATCAGCAACGAATAATTCTACATTAGGTATGGCTTTTCCGATTGAACCCCATCGTCTGGGAAGCTCTCTCGGGTCCAAATAAGACAAACGGGCTGAGGCCTCTGTTGCGCCATACATGATGTATAATTTGGCAGGATAGAAGACAAGGGCAACTTCTTTCTGGAGAGTAGGCGCCATCGCTCCACCTGCCTGGGTTAAATACCTCAACTTCGGAAAGGTGTATTTCCGAACTGAAGACTTATTCAACAGTAACGAAAAATGTGATGGTACCCCGGCAAACCCGGTACATTCGGTATCAATCATCGCTTGCAACACTTTGTTGGGGAAGGTAAAACTATTGTATAAGACCATTGAACCCCCAACTGCAATATGAGTATTCAATAATGATTTACCATACACATAAAAAAATGGCAAAACAACCATTATTCTATCATTCTCACTCAATTCGAGATATTCTACTATGGAGCGGGTATTGGTCAAAATATTTAGATGAGTCAGCATGACTCCTTTGGGTTTACCGGTACTGCCAGAGGTATAAATAATTGATGCTAAATCAATGTCAATAGCTCGAACAGCGGGATTCACAGATGGGAACTTTTGATAAAGTTCATTAAAGGTGGTAACATGAAAAGGTAGATCAGATTCCACCACATCATCTTCTTTGAACAGAACACTTCTCAGAAAGGATAATTCCGTGGCGATTTTTTGGAGAGAATTCAAATACTTTTTCTGGGTAATTAATCCTACTGCCTCGCTGTGATTCAGCAAATAGGAGAAATCTTCCGCTAAAATTTCTGTATTCAGCTCCACCGTTACCGCGCCTGCTTTCAATATCGCATAATAAGCGACCACATATTCAAAAGAATTCTCCATGAGGATGGCGACCCTATCCCCTCGACGAACGCCATTTTCTATCAGATAATTAGAAACTCGATTCGCCTGGGCCTCCAATTCTTTATAGGTGTACCATTTTCCCTTATCCCAGAGTACTTCTTTCTCCGGATATTTTTGAGCGCTGTTTTCTAATAATTGATGAACTAACATTGGCTTTCGACTAGGAATTTATCAAGCAAACAGTTTGACTTCTTGAACTTCAAAATTAGGATGAAATAAATTGCAATATGTGACAATTCTCATAAATAAATGACTTTAATTCTGCTGAACTCTGGAAGATAAAACTTCTCTGAATGAAGTAAAGGGAAATAAATCAGTCAGACGATCCAATCTGTCCAGGAATTTTTTTATTCCAGTATAATGTCGCAAACTCTTCAAAACCCCCATTTTAACTCGGGGAAGCCCCAGATCAAACTCCCATGGATGGGCATAAAAAATCAAATTTCGTCCTTCCCGGATGCACTTCTTCATCAAATACTGAGTTAGTGAAAAGGGATATAAACGGAAATATCCCCCACCTCCCACCGGCAGGTTAAAATTCCCAAACTGTACTGTGGTCATGGGATATTCCCATACCCCATCATCTCCATTTTTATAAATTTGATAAGGTTCTCTGGGTGCATCAGGAATTCCATATCTGTCATGATAAATCGGAAATACTGAAGAGTCATAACGAATACCTTCTTCAAAAAGAATGGGAATTGCCCAGAGGGTCTCTTTGGTTATCGAAAATGTGGGCGCACGAAACCCTATGACCGAATGATTGGAAAGCGAATTTAAAACGTCGAGAGATCGTTTTAAATCTTCGCGAAAACTTTCCGGTGTCATTTTGGTGATCATAGAATGGGCATAACTATGACTCCCAATCTCGTGACCTTCTTGTGCCACCGCTTGAACCAGTTGCGGATATTTTTCAGCAACCCAGCCGACGAAAAAGAAGGTAGCCTTTAAGCGTTTTCGATTGAGAAAATTTAAAATTATCTCAGTATTTTTTTCAACTCTTGGTTCCAGTTTGTCCCAGCTACTTTGCGGAAACATACCATTAAAAATTTCCGGATGGAACCATTCCTCGATATCAAAAGAGAGTATATTCATTTCAGGATAGTTTTCGTCCCTTGGAAAATTGCCAGAAGGCCTTCAGTATAATCTTTGTATTCAACAGGAAAGAATCATGATGATCCACATAATAAAAATCGTAACGGAGTTTTTCACGAATATCTTCGATTGTACCTCGTTCTCCGATTTCCACCTGGGAATAACCAATCAACCCCGGCTTAATCTTTAATCGGTTTTCGTAAAAAGGCACTCCCTTTAAATACTTGACATGATAATACGGTTTTTCTGCTTCCGGTCCGATGATGCTCATATCACCTGACAAGACATTCAATAATAATGGGATATCCTCCAGTCGGGTCTTTTTCAAAATTTTCCCTATCGGGGTGAGCAACCCGTTTGTGTAGGTAACATATGGAACGGATGTATATTTCTCATAGGAGGCATAAATAGTTCTGAATTTAAACGCTTGAAAAATTCGACCATTACGGCCAACCCTTTGCTGGGATTGTAACACCGCTCCCCGGGATGTTAATTTAATAAAAAGGGCAATAAAAATCCAGAGAGGAACAAAAGCGAATAACAACAGGGAAGAGGCAAAAATATCCATCCCTCTCACCACACTCCACTCAAAAAAAGACCCACTTCTTGAGAAAAGATATTTTAACGCGCCGCCAAAGGTGATATCATAGAATGCCGGAGCCAGTTCATATTCAATCCCTTCCCTTAGACAGAGTTGAATCAATTGATGTAAAGCGTGAACATCAAAGGAATCTACCGCCAGCACGACTCGTGAAATCCCATGCTGATGAACAATCCTGTTGAACTCTGAAATTGTGCCCAACACAGAAGAATTTTCGGGTTCCGGATTACCCTTTTCTTCCTCTGTGATAGCAATAAGCCCGACCAGGTTATGATCGGGCCATATAAATTTGCCAGTATGGTGAAACAACACCTGGCCGATTGGATTGACTCCTACAATTGCTAAATTCATTTCTTTTGAAGGAACCGTATCCAATACCTCGCTGTTATTTATCGTTCTGGTTTGCAGCATTTTTCCCTCTTAAAATTCTGACGGCGAATGTGAGTTAGGTACAGCTCCGCCACGTCAATCACATTATTTTAATATATTTATCCACGCTGGTTATTTTATGATTCATCTCACAGAAGATTTTTGGCCAATTTTTTTAACCGCGTGGCTACCCACTGATTTTTCACAAAACCGTCAGCTATAACTATTTTCGAAAAACCCAAATGGATAATTAGCAATAATTCAGAGAATTTTAAAGAATCTTATATGTCTATAACTGTTTAAACCAATCAGGTAAGACATGGAAAGAATTTGATTCCAACCCCTTAAATTCACCTGAGTAATTTAGGATAAAAAATCTTGGAAAAATAATGAAAAACAATTTCATTCATTCTACCGGAAGTATTAAATTTTTTCTTTAATGATCATTACTAAAGGAAACATGCGTTTAACGATACCTAATCAACTGACCATCCTTCGTATCCTCCTTACCCCTGTTTTCCTGTATTTCTTTTTAAGGAAAACACCAACTGACCAGTTAATTGGTTCGGTTGTCTTCACTGTAGCAGCCCTAACCGATTGGTATGATGGATGGTACGCCCGGAAATTCGGAGTTATTTCTCGAGTTGGGCAATTCATGGACCCGCTCGCTGATAAAATCCTCGTTATCTCAGCACTCATTGCTTTTGCAGTCCTCAATTACGTCTATGCCTGGATGGTCTGGATCATTGTCATCCGTGACATATTTGTCACCACCAATCGTATCATCGCTCTTTCTATCGGCAAACCGATTATCACCCATATCCTTGCCAAATGGAAAACAGCCCTTCAAATGGTTACTATATTTGTAATTTTGATTTATACCACTCTGAGGAATTATTTCCTCCCAGACCCCCAACCCTATACCGCAAGTTATTTTGATTTTATTGGAATTTTGATGATTACCGTCACTATTCTAACGATTGTATCGGGAATTATTTACGTGGTGGAAAATAAGGCTCTCCTCCTCTATCTCTTTCGGAAAATTATTCGCTGGTAAAAATTTGACCACCTTTATTTTAAGAATGTACGATAATCTCTTGCTTCTTCCTTAATTAGCGCTTTATTTAGTGAGTCATGATACGACATATTCTCTCAACATTTTTCCTCTTCAGCCCTCTCCTTCATATTTTTAGAATTGGGCTTCTCGCTTTGTTTTGGATGATATTCGCCTGTTCTTCTCCGGAAGCTCCTTCCTTCAATTCATCTCAGTCAAACGTTAAAGGAATAACTCTGGTTAGCTGGAATCGAATTGAATATCAAAGCGCTAAAGCTCGAAATCAATTGAATCAGATACAATCCCTTGGTGCAAATACTCTGGTGGTAATTGTCACTGCCTATCAGCAGGATGTGACATCTAACAACATCATCCTCGATGCGAAAAAGACACCGGATATGGAGGCAGTTAAAAACTGTCTGGAATGGGCAATATCAATGGGGTTTAAAGTCATCATCAAACCTCATGTCAACTGTTACTCTGGCGCATGGAGTGGTATGATTCACCCCTCAAATCCCATAGAGTGGTTTACATCGTATTCAAACTTTATCATGCCACTGGCAAAACTGGCCGACTCTCTTGATGCTTCCTATTTTATCATTGGCACCGAACTGGGGAACACCATCCAATATGCTGCTCAGTGGTCAAATGTCATTGACCAAATCAGATCCGTCTTTTCTGGTCCTCTCACTTATGCTGCCTCCTGGGATGAGTTTATTTTCGTACCCTTTTGGGAAAAGTTGGATGTAATCGGCATCAATGCCTATTTTCCGGTATCCAATAGACGGGATGCCAGCCGGGTTGAATTCCTTTCCGGGTGGCAACACTGGCTAAACCGCCTGGAACTCCTTTCGCTTCGAACTCACAAGAATATTCTCTTCACTGAAATTGGTTATCAGAGCATGGATGGAGCCGGGATGCACCCTCACGTCTTTGACAATTATTTTCCCATGGACCTTCAGGAGCAGGCCGACCTGTATTGGGCTGCTCTAACCGCCACCCAGAATTTACCCTGGCTGGAAGGTGTGGTCTGGTGGAACTGGTTGGCCTCCGGAAAAGGGGGCCCTGCCAACACAGACTATACCCCAATGGATAAACCTGCCGCAGAGATTCTCTACTCATTCTGGGTGAACCAGTAGGACTATCGAAACTAGGAGATTAAAGTGAACATCAAACCCCTATTTCATTTATTGATTCTACTGCTGCCTTTTCTTACGAATGGTATCGAAGCACATCCCGATAGCAGTCAGCATTCTCCTCAATCGAACAAACTTCTGGAGGGTGGGATATCAGGTTCATTATTGATTATTGAAGGTATAACTGAGGTCTCTGCTTCATTAACAGGTGGCTATTTGCAAAAAATTTCTAATCAACATTATCTGGGAATGGAGAGTGCTCTTCAGTATCAACATGTGAGAGATGAAAATCGGTTGAATTTGCTGATGTATGGTAGCTGGCAGAACATCAGTATTGATCAACGGCTTACACCATTTTTGATGGTGGGTGGGGGACTCCGGCGGATTTGGGTAGGTAGTTTTGGTTATACTGTGTTTCCGGTAGGGCTTCAAATTGGATTCCGTTATTTCTTTTTCCCCACCAGTGCATTAAGGATGGCCTATTCATTCCAGAGAATCACCAATGACCCAATTGCCAACTTTAGTGAACATCGAATTGTGATAGGGGTTTCTATTTTTTTTACCCCCTGAAATCATCCAACTATCGCACGATCCGCATACCGAGATTATAGGTTTCCCCTGCCCCATTATTTTTTCCAATTGGAAATATGGTATATAACATTTCTAACTCCAGAAATGGAGTTAACAGGTATTTAAACCCAACTCCCAGTTGAGAATAGTAAGATGACCATCCTCCACCATTATCCCAGGTTGGAGTAACCTCCAGAGGTAAGTACAGTGTTATTTGATTATTGGGATAGTAATTAAAAAATAATTTCAGAGGTGTAAGGAAATCGGTTCGTTCAGTAAGAAATCTGAAAAAGAAACCAGCCTCCATGTAGAGCAGGGAAGATGAGCTAAAACGGAAATCATAAAACAGCTGATTCCACCATTGGAAAGCATCATAATCAAGAAAAGGGGATTGATTTTTACTACCATCAAGATTATCAGCAGCCGGAAAGACAAAAGCAGTTTGAAACGCTAATTTTGGAAGGTTTCCAAAAGGCACAAACTTCACCTTGGGGGCAATGCCGGTGACGGCACTTCGGGATTGAGGTAGAGATGATAATTGAAATACGGAAAAAAAGGAGCTTTCACGGTCATCTAATCTTACAGCTTTGTAAAACAAATCGATTCCAACATTCAACCTTCGATTTATGCCAACTAACAAATTAAAAGCCCCGGTATAATAGGTTGCGCGGCGTGTATCTTCCTGTCGCTGCCCGGATGCATCAAAAAAAGCAGTCTGTGTATACACATTATTAAATTGTTTTAATTCCCATTGCCCCCGGGTAAACAAGGTTGAGGGGGTATAACTCTGTAGGTTTCCCAACTCAATTGGAGCTTCCTCGCCTTGAAAATTCAATCCGTGAGGTTCGAGTTCATTTAAGGCCCAGTCATATTTTCGAAACTCAATATCAGCTTCCCCGGGAATGATCTTCTCCCGATATTGATTGATGTAATCAATTAAATTGGTTGAATCTGTGATAAAATCTGATTGATACCATCGAAACAATTCAGATAGATAAACCCTGTTAGCATCAGGAACCCATTCCACAAAAAAAGAATTATTCAAAACCTCTTTAGCCCGGGATTCCAATTCTTCCTCAATTTGTTCAGGGTGATAGGCACTGGAGACTAAAGGTGGACATCCCCTGGCAGCACAAACCAGGGCAAAATGCAAGCGGGGATCTTTAAAATGCTTTCTCAGGAGCTGATTTTCAATCTCATCTAACGTTAAATGCTTTCCTCCAACGTTATGGGTGATGCGATCAAAAAATCCTTTGACATCCATCGGGGATCGAATTGGATAATACTCGACAACGGTGTTGATGACCAAAACGTTATAGGTATTTATCCAGAAAGCTTTTTCTTCATCTGGAGTTTGTAATTCCTCCAGGGGAAAATCCTGCAATTGTTTGACTATTTGCTTTAGAAGTCGTGGTTTTTCTTTTATCAGTTTATATGCCACCTGACCATCTTCAACATAGGTCCAAAAAAACTGATCTTCCAGGGCGATAAGATTTGAATGCCGATTTTGAGCGAATAATGGCAGAACAATTAAAGTGACCAGAAAAAACCAATATCTCATAAAATTCCTTTCAATAATGCTTCAAATTTATTTTAAACACCTTTATGGGACGTTCCAATCCTGGTGATAATATAGGTCACATTCAGAGGTCTTCCAAACTCCAAGCAGTTTACCCATATTTTTATAACTTACCTCTGAAACATTACAGAATTATCACGGGGAATTCATACTTATGTAACAAATCATCTTCTGGTGGGAACATAGATGCGAAAGAACTAACTTCTCTCGCATCTTGTGCAGAACATCTGGAAGAACATTCAATTTAATTGCTCTTCTTCAACACTTACCGGGATACAACTTTTATCGTTGCACATTCACCGGTGGAAGGAACCTGGTCTTCCCATCCTGTTGACGAAGCACCAGACGGTAGTAGTAAGTTTCACCGGGCCGAGTGGTTCCATCAACAAATTGTACTGTTTCCCCTACCGTTTGTAAAAAAGCAACCGGAAATTCAGTGATAACTGTATAGATGTTATCATCCTGACTTCTTTCAAGATAGATATTCTCAACAGGAGGTAGGTTTCCCTTGTCAAAAGTAATTAAAACATTCCCATCTTTCACTTGAACATTAAATGAATCCGGAGTTTGAAGGTCTTTTACTTCTGCAATGGAGGAATTGGAAATGCTGTCATCCAACACCTGCAATGTATCAGCTTTCTCAGTGTTTTTTCCTTGTTTTAAAGTTTTCTGGTTAATTCCTTTTGCCAGGGATTGCTCCTGAGCACCAGCAATGCCTAATAACAAACACAAACTGACAATCATGAATCGATTCATCTCTTACCCTCCAGCTCCTGGTTGAAAATTTCTACCTACTTTTTGCTCTCCAACCTACCTCCATTAAGCAATTTCGACGAGCCAGGGGGAAAGTTTATGTTTTTTTTACCCCACTTCTCCAACTGCCAAATCGCTCAAAAGATGAAGTTGAACGAAAAAAAATTAGGTCACCGGGGAGAAGTTGGCTAAATTTATCACCCAAAATTAAAAGTGAGAATATGGAATATCGTTATAACATTAAGATTGCTACAAAAACTCGAAATGTCGTTTCCATAGAGAATTTCAAGTTTGCCAGGAATAAAATTACCTTCCTTTTTGGAGAATCCGGGATCGGAAAAACCCTCATCTCCAAAGCTATATATGGACTCCTCGACGATACCCGACTGGAGATTTGGATAAATGGATTAAGTTATTCTGACTACTGCAAGGATGAACTTACCCGACAGTTTCAACGGAATGGATTTTTTGTCTTTCAAGAGCCTTCCACTCATTTAAATCCACTCATTCCATTAGGAGCTCAGCTAAGAGAAGGTAGCCTGAGGAAAGTATCCGAAGAGAAAGAAATCCTGAAGACTTTGTGGGATAACTCCAGTGAAACCACAGTGAGAGAAATCTTGAAGGTGTTTCCGAAACCCTATCGCCCCAGTGGGGGAGAAAAGCAACGAATACTGTTAGCCATGGCATTAAAGAAAATTGTGTTATATCAAAAAAACAAGACTGATCAGCCGGCATTGTTTGTCTTTGATGAACCATCCGGGAGCCTGGATAATCATTTCCGAAACATTTTTCTTCGGCTGCTGTTTGAAAAATTTTCTCAATCCCCTTTTACCAGCCTCTTCATTACTCATGACTATTCCATTATCAGTGAGGTTTTTGAGCAATATCCCCATTTTAAAGAACGGGTGGATTACCAGGAATTAAGACTTACCGAATCAGGGCTGCAACTGGAACCGTTTGCACCGGGAGATTATCTCGAATGGCTGAAAACTGCGAAACCACTGACCTCGCCTCACCAGGAAGGTAAAAAACCGGTATTCACCATAGAAAGTGGGTACCAGGTTTTTGGCAAAACCATGACCATTCATTCCCCATCTAAGGAAGGAAAGGAGACAGATTTGACTATCCATTCGGGGGAAATCGTTTATTTAAAAGCGCCGAGTGGAGTGGGAAAAACCACCCTGGCTAAAATCGTGATGGGTTTAATGCCCTGCGAAAATTTCTCTATGGTTCTGGATGGAGAGCAAATTTCCCACAAAACCCCCCGGCATTACTGGCATAGATATCTGTGGGGAAAAAAAATGGGAATGGTTTTTCAGCATGCCGATGAAGCATTAAATCTCAACGCCAGTGTAGAAGAGGTTTTTAGTAGTTTACCCCTGCAACCCCGCCTTAAAGGCACCTCTCTCCTGCAGCAACTACGAACTCTGTTTACACCGCCACCATCTGCAACTTTTTTAAAGAAAAAAGTTGCCCTGTTAAGTGGGGGGCAAAAACAGAGATTAAACCTTCTCAGAACCATGGTATTGGATACCCAACTTCTCATTCTGGATGAACCACTGAATGGGTTGGATTTTTTAAGCATACAAAAGGTTTTGCAAATGATTTACCAGAAACAGAAGGAGGGAAAAGCGATCCTCCTGATCTCACATAATGAAGATATATTTGACACCCTTATTCCCGGTGAGAACATTTATTACCTCCGTTCTAAGGAGTAAAAGAAC
This sequence comes from Calditrichota bacterium, assembly GCA_003695285.1. Lineage (GTDB taxonomy): Bacteria > Calditrichota > Calditrichia > RBG-13-44-9 > J075 > J075. The sequence continues at coordinate 4,425 of RFIL01000217.1, read as the reverse complement.
AAACCGATAATGGAACCTAACCCATTACCTCTTTCCCCCTTGTACTCTTCTTGGGAACTTTCCGGAAACCTCCAAGGTATATCAAACCTGTTAATTTATATGGTAAGTTTTAACATAGCCTCTTCCTGTTGAAGGAGATATTATAGAAGCACTTTGGAAAAACTATGGTTTTTTAGTAAATTTTTATTTTGTAAAATTTCAGAAGCAAGGCAAGGAACTAAAACGGAGAATTTGAAACGTGAAAAGATGGTTAAACTTTAAGATTGTCAGTAAACTTGTAGGTATTTTGCTACTTTTCTTTCTATGGACCTGTGAAGAGAACCCGGTTAACCTTCCTTTGAGCAACGCAACCCTGGTAACGGATACCCTCTATGCGACCTTTGATTCTACTTATAAAGTATCCAAAACCATCACCACTCTCGGCTCGGAACGATTATTGGTGGGTTCTTACGCCGGTTTTACGTTTCGCACGATTATCCGCTTTAGTGGACTTCCTACCAATGTGACCATTGATTCCGCATGGATTGAATTTAGCACTGTGGGGGCTATCGGGGATCTCTCTTCTAATTTTACTGTTACTGGTTACCCAATCATTAATGCCTGGCTGGCGGATACTTCTGATGTCTGGCAGGACTACAATGCCAATGTCGATTTTAGCAATCCCCTGGGGGAAATCCTCATTACCCCGGAGACCGATGATACTCTCTATTTTCATTTCAATGACTTTGGGATGCAACGATTGAATGAGTGGGCGGATACTTCCACCGGTATTGATAATAACGGAATTGCCCTGGACTTTACCTCAGCATCCTTTGTCAAGGCTTTTCAAGCCCGGAACTCGTCTCAAAACATCGGTCCCTTCCTGTTTGTTCAATACCGTGATAGCACCCAGAATTTGATTACAGACTCTTTGTTGTCCATCAGTGATGCCTTTCTTTTTGAAGGGAATTTTTCTCCGCTTCCCGAAAGGAACCTGGTAACCACACTGGATACCTGGGCCACGGTGCTTCAGTTTGATGTTCAATCCCTGAAACAAAAATATCCGGAAGGGGTAATTGTTGAGACTGCCCGATTGGAAATGGCCTTTGACCCTGATAACACCATCATCGATCCGGACTTTGGAGCAAAGATGAACATTCTACCTCTCAAGAGTGAGCCCCGGGATAGCAACGTGGTCATAGACTCTTCCTTCATTGGGGTGTCCACCCGAACGATAGAATTCTCTCAATTTAACGATGATTCCACCCTGGTAGTGGTAAAGAGTGGAAACGATCGTCAGGCCCTGGCCCGTTTATACATTCAAAACATGCTATCATCTGAAGAACCTTATACCGGGTTTTATGTAGAGTTTACTCAACCGGAACAATTCCTCTCAAAATTTGCTTTTTACCGCTATAATCAACAGGAACTCGATAAGCGGCCCCGGTTAATTATTCAGTCACTACGCTTACCTCCGGAAAGATTGTGATGTGCCCTGATAACGATTAAAATTAAGTAAAGGAAATTGAAGATGAAAATTCGTTTGGTCATATTTTCAAGCATTCTCCTGATCGCTCAAGTGTTTGGAGGTTCGTATTTTCATTCCCGGGTAAACAGTATTGGCGTCAGAACTTATACCGTTTCGGTTCGGGGTTTGGGAATGGGAAATACCGGATTGGCGGCCACGGATTCGGTTGGGTTGAACCATTATATGCCAGCGCAGTGGCGGTTCATTTCCGATACCCGTGCTTCTTTTAGTATGAGCTATTTGCGGTTTCAAAGTGAAGTCAACAACCTCAGTTTTACAACCTCAACGGCTGATTTTGGGGGAGTCACCATAGCCATCCCCATCAAAAAGCGAACCTGGATTTTCGGGCTCTCTTTAAAACCTTATACTGTGGTGGATTTTAAAGCGACCCAGAAAATTACCAGCGAAGGGAAGGAATTTACTCAGATAACCCAGTTTAATGGCAGTGTCAGTGAAGCAAAAGTCAATCTTACCTGGGCGCCTTCCAGGGTGTTGGGACTGGCAATCAGTGCCAATTACTATTTTGGAGCGATTGATGACCGCTATGACTTTCAATTTAATGATGCTAACTACATTAACAGCACCCATGTTATTGAATATCAAATTACCGGTGCCGGTGTCGGAATTAGCGGGATGGTTCAACCCTTGACAGCTTTAACACTGGCAGGCTTCGTGGATTTTCAACCCACTACGAAAATGAGTGTAAAATATAATTCCTTGATTTATACCCCTGCTGAGCGGGAACGGAACTTTAATACCTTTCCCATGCAGCTCGGGCTCGGGAGCCAACTTAAGCTGAATAATAGATGGCAACTTGCTGCGGATTATACTTACCAGGATTGGGCAAAAACGGTCAAGCAGAATTCCGGTGAATTTGAGAAATGGTATCAAATGGGAATGGGGATAGAGCGCAGTGCCAGTAAGAAACGGGGAACAGGATTACTTAATCATATCGACTGGAGATTGGGCTTTTCATTGATGAATATGGGATATCAGTTCAATAATCATTCCGTTCAGGAAAAAGCGCTACACTTTGGATTCGGAATACCATTTAGCCGAATGCGAAACCGCTTTGATGTTGCCTTTCTGGGAGGTATCCGTGGAGACAAATCCAAAAATCTTGCAGAAGAATGGTTTTTTAAAGCCTATATCTCCATTTCCATGGGAGAACGATGGTTTCAATCTTTCAGGTAGTATCAAAAAGCAAACGTTGATTCAGTGGATAACGAAATTGGTTGGATATCCCCGGATTCCGGAACCTGAACAATGATTCATACGGTAAATGCAAAAGGCTTACATCCTCTCCGGAAATATCATAAAATTTAATGACAATTCCCTTGTATGAAATCCTCAATTATCTTAAAATATTTAAACTTGAGTAAAACCGATGAAATCAAAGGTTGATATTCGTGAATCAGATAGGAGGCATACTGTGAAGTGTTTTCAAAACAGTCTACTTAAAAACTTCGTGTTTTTGAGCTTGTTTTTATCCTTTATCTCACTTCCTGTAATAGCCCAGGAACCGGATGAAGATGAAGAGATGGAACCGGCGGCCTGTTTTCCGGAAGAGGTAATGACAAAATATGATCAGGAAAAAGAAGCCGGAGTGGATCAAAAACAGATTGCTATCTGGTATAGTTTCGGAAACGATTACTACAAGTATAAAAAATATGATGATGCCATTCCTTATTTCTGGAAAATTGTGGTGAATGACTCCTCTCCCAAATTCCGGGTTGTGTATTACAAGCTCTCTGATTCCTATTTCCATAAAAACGAAATTGACAGTACATTGTTGGTGATTAAGCGTGGATTAGAGCGCTTCCCGAATTATGCCAGGTTGCATTATCTGGCAGGATACATCCACCGTACCCTGGGACACGTAAATTGTGCCATTCCTCATTATGAAGCACTGACCAAAGCAGACCCCAAACAAAAATCCTACTGGCAGATTCTGGCTCAACTTTATTTTCAAGCGGAAGATGAGCGTGCCATCGAGGCGCAACGCAAAGTGATCGAACTCGACCCTCAGGATCCAGAAGCTTCTAATACACTGGTGCAGATGATGTCCTATTTCGGGTTGGACCCCATGCAGGCAATGAAGGAAGCCTTTGACAAAGACCCAACCAATGTCTCTGCTGCCATGCGCTACGGAAAAGCTGCACTGGAATCCGGTAATTACCAGGAAGCTGAAAGAGCTTTCCAAACTGTGATACAGAATGATCCTTCCAATGAGGAAGCGCTGACTTATCTGGGTAGAACCTATGAGGCTACTGAACAACTTTCAAAAGCCATTCAGACCTATAAGAAAGTTATTGAGCACAATCCTCAGAACCTGAACGTTCTCTGTTCCATTGCTTCAGCTTATGCACATTTAAACAACTTCACTACCGCACGTTCCTATGTCTACAAGGCAAGAAAGGTAGATCCCTCATCGGGATTACCCTATATGATTCTGGGAGAAATTTATGAAGCTGCTATAGATCATTGTGCTAACAGCCGGGATAAAAAAGGATATACCTACGATGACAAATTAGTGTTTGAAAAAGCCCGAGCAGCCTACCGACAGGCAGCTAAAGACCCCAATTATGCAGCATCCGCAAATTCCCGGTATTCTCAATTAAAACCATTTATCCGAACCATTGAAGATAAGCATCTCTACAGTCACCGGGAAAAAATTAAAGATCCGTGCTACAGTTGGATTGAATAAACTTGAGGATTGGTCAAAAAGTAAATTGTTTAATCGTTTATACCCTATATCAACTCATTCTTGTTAGAAAGGAGATGAACATTCTCCGACTGTTTTTCCAGAGATTTTACCCACATGTGTTTTATGAGTTGGTGAAGTTAAAAAATAGTTAATACTCAGCAAACACCACAGAGACCCGTAGAGATACAGAGAAAGAGGAAAAAAATCGAGG
>RFIL01000216.1 GCA_003695285.1 Calditrichota bacterium | reverse complement strand
GCATGTGGTGGCGGTTACCCCATTACAAAGAGCCTCATTGAATCAGGGTTAAAGATATGGGCGATAGATAGTTCAGAGACACTGATCAGGGAATTCCGATCGCGTTTTCCGGATGTGCCAGCTAAATGTGAAAAGGTTCAAGATAGCGATTTCTTTGGAAAAACATTTGATGCAGCAATCGCTATCGGTTTTGTCTTCTTGCTCTCGGAACAGGAACAAGCAAGAGTAATAAAAAGAATATCCAATATTTTGCGTCCCGGAGGGAATTTCTTATTCACTGCGCCTGTGGAAACTGGCAGTTGGCAGGATATGAATACAGGCATTCATTGTATTTCATTGGGTTATGAAAAATACGCGGAGCTGCTGAAGAAGTCCGGCTTTCGCATAAAGTCTACATTTGAAGACAAAGGAAAAAACCATTATTACGAAGCAGAGAGGCTAAGCTCGCAATGGTGTGTAAATATGGCCTAACAAGGCAAATGGACCCGGACGCCAAAAAGGGCCGCTCCTCGTTCCTCGTCGCTCTGCCTGTTTGTCGCCGGGGAGTTGCGGCGATAAGCGAGACCGCCAGCAGCGGCCCCGCTTATCGCTCTGAGCGTTATGTGCATATAAAGCAATTAGTATGAAAAAACCAGAGTAAGGTTAAATGAAGATAATACGTCAATACTCCGAAAAAGCAGGGCTCCCTCCAGGAAAAGTCGTTTTCGTTGGTGAGCAGAAACTCCGAGAGTCTAAGATCCACATTATTCAATACAATAAAACTCATGTTACAGAATCAGACGTTCAAACCATCGACGAAGCTCAGAGTTTAGTGAATAAATCAAGCGTGACATGGATAGATATTGCAGGTCTTCACCAAGTTCGCCTGATTGAAGATATTGGTAAAGCGTTCCAAATACATCCTCTTGTTTTAGAAGACATCGTCCATACGTCTCAAAGACCAAAACTCGAAGAATTTGACGATTATATTTTTTTTGTTCTTAGAATGTTTTATTTTCATGATAAAAAGATTGTCGATGAGCAAATAAGTATCATTCTGGGAGAAAATCATGTATTCACCTTTCAAGAGAGATCGGGAGATATTTTCGATCCGATGCGTGAAAGAATCCGTAGCAAAAAGTTTCGCATAACAAAACAAAATTCCGATTATTTGGCTTATAGTTTAATTGATGCAATTGTTGATAATTATTTTGTGATTCTTGAAACATTAGGGGAAAGGGTAGAATCTGTAGAAAATGATTTATTACTTAATCCGTCGACTAATATTTTGCAGGAAATCCATACCCTTAAAAGAGAAATGATCTCTTTGAGACGCTCCGTTTGGCCATTACGCGAGGTGATAAATAAATTAGATAGAACAGAATCTGCTCTAATAAAAAAACCGACCAGAATATATGTCCGCGATGTATATGACCATACCATTCAGGTTATTGATGCTATTGAAAACTATAGAGACATCGTATCCGGTATGTTGGATACCTATTTATCGAGCCTCAGCAATCATATGAATGAGGTCATGAAAACACTGACCATCATCGCAACCATTTTTATCCCATTAACTTTCATCGTCGGAGTATATGGGATGAATTTTGAGTATATGCCAGAGCTTAAGTGGCATTGGGGATATTGGGGCATCTGGCTGATCATGGTTATAATTGCCATCGTTATGGTGTTCTATTTTCGAAAGAAAAAATGGCTATGAAAAGAACAGATGATATGAAATTGAAGAGGTTGACTGGTAATTGGAACACATACAATATTAGCGACGACCAATTCTATTATTGGAAGATCGGTGAAGCCAATCTCTGGATAAGAAGGGATAAGAATGAAATCTACATTGCTACCTCCCATGACAAAAATATTGCTGCTCAAAATATAGATCATATGCCAGAAGATCTAGAATGGGCTCGATTCGCTATCAAGGAAGAAATTATATCCATAGAATTAACACCAGCCATGCCAGACCGGCCGCTTGTGGTAAAACCTGAAGCTTCTTTCTACCTAACCGTTGGAACTAAGAGAACGATTTATGTGAGAATTCCTGTATGGATATGCATAAGTATAGTTGCAAAAGCCAAGAACAAATTGCTTGGAATCCCTTCAGTAATTCTATCTAATACGTGGTTTGGTGATTTGGTCGATGGAGAACTTTGCTACTGGTTATCATCAGGCGCTCGCTCTAAAATAGAGCCAGATCCGTCACGGCCTTACATGACAATTTGCCCAATAACCCTTCAAAATGAATCTGATGAGAATTTATTGGTCGAGAAATTTGTTGTTCGAGCTGACAATTCTACTCTATTTGTTTATAATGGCCAGCTCTACACTGACGAGATTTTAATCTCTTTCAAAGGTAAAGATAAATTCAGTTCTATTGCTTTTAAGGGGAGGCCACGGAAAGAATTTTCAGGAGCCACCAGAATTGCAGATCCAAAAAAGAAACAAAATAAAAAGATATTGGCAAAAAGTTTCGATTCAATTAAAGGTGATCATCTTTTGGGTATGCCAATAAAATAGGTGTCAAAATGGAACATTTTTATGATCTTACATTAGCTCAAATTTATCCCGTCATAAAGGTTGTAATATTAATCTTAATTGGCGGCGCACTATTGTTATTAACATCCAAAGCACTTCGCAAGCACTTCTCAAAAAGGTTCTCGGCACAGCTTGGTTTGATTGTAAGCAAAACCGTATTGTACACAGGAATGTCTATATTGTTAATCTCGGTTTTGCGAGAACTTGGTTTTAAGCTTACCACATTATTGGGAGCAGCTGGAATCGTCGGTATTGCCGTTGGTTTTGCTTCGCAGACAAGCGTTTCAAATATTATAAGTGGCCTGTTTTTGATAACAGACAAGGCATTTGAAATCAATGACGTTATTTCTGTCGGCCATACAACTGGAGTAGTGCTTTCAATTGACTTACTATCTGTAAAATTAAGAACCTTCGATAATAGATTTGTTCGTATTCCGAACGAAACTCTTATCAAGAGTGAATTAACGAATATGACCCGCTTCCCCATACGCCGTGTCGATATCCCTGTTGGAGTGGCCTACAAAGAAAACATCGGAAAGGTGCGGGATATTCTATTGGAAATTGCAAAGCAGGAGCCGCTGTGCCTTAACGAACCTGAACCGATGGTTGTGATGACTGGCTTTGGTAGTTATTCTGTCGATTTGCTTCTTCTCGTCTGGGCGGTTAAAACAGATTGGTTAAAAGTTAAGAATACGATAACAGAAACGATTAAAAAACGCTTTGATGAAGAAGGCGTTGAAATTCCCTTTCCGCATCTATCCGTATATACTGGTTTGGCTACGAAGCCGTTTCCAATCGACACTGTTAGTGGAAAGAAGAATTAGAATATTTCTATTTCAACAAGTGGCACGTAACATGTAGTCTTAACTATCTTTCCTGACGTTTTTTCGATAATTGCAAGAAATCAGGAAAGGAGTTAGAACCATGAATGCAGAGTCCAAATTAGTCCGTCAGCGTCTGTCAGTACTTCAGCGAGCGGAAGCACTGGGCAATGTCGCCGCCGGGGCATTTCGCGTACCCAGTTTTACGAACACAAACGCCGGTTTCAGACCCACGGCATCGAAGGGCTAAGAGATCAAGATGCGTCGGATTCCGAGAGACCATGAAAAAAGTGACAAATCCACTACATTCTGTTCCTGCAAAGGTAAGGCGGTTGAAATCGAGACCAGCTAGAGTAAAGAAGTTTGGTACTTTCGCGGGCGTCTTCACCCCCGATGTGCTCACGATTTTAGGCGTGATCATGTATCTGCGTTTGGGGTGGGTGGTTGGAAACGCGGGTTTTCTGGGGGCCGTCAGTATCATTCTTTTGGCCAAATCGGTCACCATCTGCACCGGCCTTTCGATGTCTTCTATAACGACCAATATCAGAATTGGGGCAGGCGGGGCTTATTCGATCATTTCTAAATCTTTAGGATTGGAAGCTGGTGGCAGCATCGGAATCCCTTTGTATATAGCCCAAACCCTTTCCGCGGCTTTGTACATTATTGGATTCACGGAGGGTTGGTTGCGGATTTTCCCCCATCATACGCCCTTGCTGATTTCGAGTATCGCTTGGATGAGCCTACTCACGGTTTCTTACATAAGTGCACAATTTGCTATTCGAATTCAATACGTTATCATGACGGTCATCGGGCTTTCCCTGGTGTCATTTTTCCTGACGCCGGCCGAATCGGTTTCAAAAATCGTTTTGATTGGT
>RFIL01000215.1 GCA_003695285.1 Calditrichota bacterium | reverse complement strand
TTATCAGACTGCCGGATTTAAACTGCGCTGCGGGGGCACCGAACCAGAACTGTATCCCTCTCCGGAATTGGTGGCTTATGTTCTTGCGCTCTGTCAACGACATCTCCTTCCCTTTAAAGCCACGGCCGGACTTCATCATCCCATTCGACATTTTAATGAGACAGAGAAAGTGAAAATGCACGGCTTCCTGAATGTGTTTGGGGCGGGAATTCTGGCAGATGCTCACCAGCTCGAATACGAACAAATACTGGAAATCGTGGCGGATGAAGACCCTTCCAATTTTCTGTTCACCCGGAATGCCTTTGCCTGGAGAAACTTGCGGGCTTCTATAGATGAAATAAAAAAAGCCAGAGAAGAACGACTGCTTTCTTTCGGAAGTTGCAGCTTCGATGAACCCCGAGATGATTTGCGGAAGTTGAAACTTCTCTAACTACTTCAGATGATGGCTGAATCACCGTTTTTGTTATAAAAAAATCAATATTTTAGGAGACTCTTATGTCAATCACAACCGATCCGAAACTACGTTCATTTATAGAAATACCTCCAGATTCCCATTTTCCCATCCAGAATTTGCCCTATGGAGTATTTCGGAATAACTCAGGGGGGACTCCCAGAGTTGGTGTTGCCATCGGGGAATTTGTTCTGGATCTCTCCGTTCTTGATGAGGCAGGATTATTCAACATCCCTGAACTGGATGGGAAAAAATATTTTCATCAGCCCAGTCTGAATGCGTTTATGTCCGCCGGGCAAAAAGTCTGGAAAAAGACCCGAGAACGAATCAGTCAACTCTTAAGAGAAGATGAAGCAACTCTGAGGGATAATGACACTCTTCGAACACAAGCGTTAATTCCCCTTTCTCAAATTGAATTACTAATGCCTGTGGAAATTGGAGATTATACCGACTTTTATTCCTCGCGGGAACACGCCACAAATGTCGGCACCATGTTTCGAGGGAAAGAAAATGCTCTGATGCCGAACTGGTTGTGGATACCGGTCGGTTACCATGGGAGAGCCAGTTCGGTGGTGGTCAGCGGCACCCCGATTCGTCGCCCCCTGGGACAAACCCGGACAGACGATACCCAACCCCCGGTCTTTGGTCCTTCCCGCCTGCTGGATTTTGAACTGGAGATGGGATTTTTTGTCGGGCCTGAGAGTAAATTGGGAGAGCCAATCCCCATCGAGAAAACTCATGAACACATTTTTGGGATGGTACTGGTAAATGATTGGAGCGCCCGGGACATCCAGAAGTGGGAATATGTGCCGCTGGGTCCGTTTCTGGCAAAAAATTTTGCCACTTCCATCTCTCCCTGGGTGGTGACCATGGAAGCGCTGGAACCCTTTCGCTGTGAAGGACCACCGCAAGATCCGACCCCCCTCCCCTATCTTCAGAGTGCTGGAAAACAAGCATTTGATATCCACCTGGAAGTCTTATTAAAAAGCAAACGCATGGAAGCCCCGGTTCGAATTTGTCAATCCAATTTTCGTTATCTCTACTGGAGCATGTATCAACAGTTGGCGCATCACACCATAACGGGGTGTAATGTTCGACCGGGTGATTTAATGGCTTCCGGAACCATTAGTGGGCCGACTCCTGACTCGTATGGGAGTATGCTGGAATTGACCTGGCGGGGCAGCAAGCCCATTCGGCTGTCGGAATCTGAAACCCGTAAATTTCTTGAAGATGGTGACACGGTTATCATGACCGGATGGTGTCAGGGAGATGGCTACCGGGTGGGATTTGGAGAAGTCATTGGAGAAATATTGCCAGCACTGGATATGGAGTTTTGATGTATGAATTGCCCCCGTATAGAGAAGGTGGGAATTACATTAGATGATATTTTCTCAACAAATCGGCTAACTCCTGATCGGAGCGGGCTTTTTCCCGAAGGGCATGAATTAAATCCCGCAGCCTTCCATCCCGCTCAATTTCTTCGATAGTCTCCGATTTTGCCTTTTTGATGATGGTTCGTCTGTCCCAATAGGCAAAACCGATAACAACAGCAATGAGGGTCACGAAAATACCGGCAAGAATTTGAATAAAACTGAACAATTCGTCAAACCGTTTATCAAAGCTTTCGAAGCGTTTGTCAATATCTTCAAAGCGTTTGTCAATATCTTCGAAGCGTTTGTCAATATCTTCGAAGCGCTTATCCACAGCTTCAAATCGCTTATCCTCTGCTTCGAATCGCTTGTCAATCAAACGGAAGCGTTCATTCATATCCGCCCGCAAATCCTCGATCCGCTTCTCGTTTGATTCTACTTTCACCTTGATTTCCAACAACAGGCGCCGGTCCGCTTCGGTAAAACCTTGTTGGGAAAAAAGGTGAAGAGGCGTTAAAAAGCAAAGGAAAAATAATGTCAAAATAAGTGCCGTTCGCATTCTGTATCCCTATCGGATAGCCTATAAAATATTAATGGCTATCCGAAAAAAATGCAATAAGAATTTGTCTCCTTGAAGGTTCATACTTTTGAGAAAACAAATCACACATTACATCATCACCTATTTCTCTTTGAATCGGATACCCGAAATTTCCCCCTTTTCTTTTTTGGGCAATATCCATATATTGAATCGATTCCTGACAATCGTTAATGAAAAGCTCCTCTTCCTTAAACTGCGGAGGAAATCATCATGTATAAGACAATTCTTTTGCTTTGTGTTTTGTACACCAGTTTATTTGCCGGAAAATGGGAAATCAGCGGGGTGGTGAAGACGGCTGCGGGTACCCCTCCAGACATTGCCCATGTTCATGTTTCATCTATTCAGAGGGGCAGTCGAACGGTTTACCACACAGCACAAACCGACAACCGGGGAGCATATCATATCTCTCTTGCTCATCCCGGGTGGTATACCCTCCGGTTTACGGCTCCATACCATCAGGAAACACCGATCGTAATTCATCTTTCTTCCGAAGACAGCCTGTTGACCGTGAACATCACTTTGCCTTCTATTCGCTACAACGAGCCCCCTGAGGAAGTAAAGATTATTGGCGATTGGAATAACTTCTCATTTGCTAAAGCAGAAACGATGACCAAACGGGCAGATGGTACCTTTGAATTCACCGTAAAAGCCCGGGGGGATACCCTCGCTTATCAAATTTTAGACAATGTGGAAAGGCACAGCTTTAACGGGACTCAACAGGATTATTTTGTCTACGACGGAGGAGGGGATTACCGGAGTGTGCTGAGAACCAAACCGGGGGAGGAAGTGCGGATAGTATTTGATCCGAAGAAATTCGGAGACTTCGGAAATGATGAACTCCCCCGGGTAGAATTTGATGCCGCCCATGAAGTGCTTGGGAAGATAAATGAACTTTACCGGTTGTTCGAACGATCTCACCAGGCATATCTCAAAGAAGTTCTCGCCTACCAGGAAAAACATTTCAATCTTGAGGGTTTTCAATATGATTTTTCGGGAATTAAAGCGCAACTTGGCGAATATTTGAAAAGCGATAATAACTTACTTCAGCGGTTTGTGGCAATTTTGTTGCTGAATGTCGAATTGAAAAATCGACCGCCTGATAAAACCCAACTGAAAAAACTATGGGAGATGTTGCCCCCGGATGATCTGTTATGGGAACTTTCACCATTTGCAATTAGCATGGTTCCATCCGTCCTCTTTCCTCAACATGCCGACTCCGTCCTCGAAAAATTTTATGAACTCAATCCCACCCGGCTGGTAAAAGCAATCGCCCTGGCAAGACTGACGGCCAAATTAAAACAGCAAAACAAGGAAGAAGCATTTGTGGAACACTACCGAAAGTTAAAATCCGAATTTAGCGACCTTCTGGAAGTACAATATGAGTTAAAGAAATTTGACCCGGAGAGAAGGATTGCCGTCGGTAAACCGGTTCCCGACTTTGAGGTGAAACTGATCGGCAGTGAAAAAACAGTCACCCGGAAATCGATGCTGGGGAAATATTATTTAATCGACTTCTGGGCGGTGTGGTGTATGCCCTGTGTTGCAGAGATACCGAATTTGCAACAAGTTTATCAGCAATTTAAAGATAAAAATTTTGAGATATTAAGTATCTCTCTGGATGCCGATGATAAAATTGTTCAAACTTTCTGGGAGAAAAAATACAAAATGCCCTGGCTGAATGCCCGT
>RFIL01000214.1 GCA_003695285.1 Calditrichota bacterium | reverse complement strand
AATTCTCCTCAACTGGTAGATATTACCTCCAGTTGGGAGCCCGGGAAACCGGAGATTCAACTCATTCCTCGCCGTCATCTCCTTTCGCAATATGGAATATCCGTAGCACAAATCGCTCTTACCCTGCGGTATAGTATTGATGGAAAGATCGCCACTCAATATCGGGTGGGCGACAAGGAATATGATATCCGGGTGCGATTTTCTGATGCCGATAAAAACGATATTGCCACACTTCGTCGTATGATGTTGTTAACCCCACGGGGTAAAGTTCCGCTGGGTGAGTTATGCGAGATCAAAGAAGGAACCGGCCCCACGCAGATCAATCGCAAGAACAAAAAACGGCTGGTGACGTTGACCGCAGGTATCAGTTACGGAGCGATTGGTAATATTGTGGCGGATTTACAGCAAAAGCTGGATCAATTGGATTGGCCCCGGGGATATGAGTACCACTTTGCCGGACAGGAAGAACGCCGTCAGGAATCTACCGGCGAAATAGGAAATGCTTTGTTATTGGCTATCGTGCTGACCTATATGTTGCTGGCTGCCATTCTGGAGTCTTTTGTCGATCCTATTTTTATTATGGTCACGGTACCTCTGGCGCTGATCGGGGTCATTTTTTCTCTGGTGATGACTGCAAACCCACTCGATATCTTTTCCATGATGGCTGTGGTGATGTTAGTTGGGATTGTGGTGAATAATGCCATTCTGATACTGGATTATGTGCGAATATTACGGGAGCGGGGAGAGCCCTTATGGGATGCCCTGCTCGATGCCTGTAAGGTACGGTTACGACCCATTATTATGGCCAATACCGCTGTGATCTTCGGAATGTTGCCGCTGGCACTGGGAATTGGTAAAGGAGCAGAAATGCGGGCACCCATGGCAATTGTTTCGATTGGGGGTATTATCTCATCAACGATATTTACCCTGTTCCTGTTGCCGATGTTGTATTATTCCTATGAAAATTGGCGCGTCAGGCGTCAGGTGAAAGCATCTGAATAATGGCAGCAATCCATGGGGATGTGGATTAAATAACTGAGTTATCCAAAGCCCCCTGGACACACAAACCACGCAACACGCAACACCTTTCAACGTTTCTCCAACATGTTTCAAATCCCACACGTATATGGAATGACTCTATAACAGATTGTTGACTTTCTGGAAAAGTTTTATCACATTCATCATCATATCAAAGAAAGGAGGGACAGGAATGGCTAATCAGGAAATTGGAATTAAACACTTTCCCGGGGACAAGTTGCTAAAGCTGGTTCAGGGAGACATCACCACTGAAGAAGTTGATGCCATTGTCAACGCCGCTAACTCTTATCTCAAACATGGTGGAGGAGTGGCGGGAGCTATCGTGCGGAGGGGCGGTCATATTATCCAGGAGGAAAGCGATAAAATTGGTTTTGTACCGGTTGGTGAAGTTGCACTTACAACAGCTGGTAATCTCCCCTGTAAATATGTGATTCACGCGGTGGGTCCCCGCTGGGGCGAGGGAGACGAGGATAACAAATTGAAAAATGCGGTGCTCAACAGTCTAAAGTTGGCTGAGGAAAAAGGATTTCAAAGCATTTCCATGCCTGCCATCAGCTCCGGGATTTTTGGTTTTCCCAAAGATCGGTGTGCAGAAATTATTCTTTCCACCGTGGCAAATTATTTCCAGGAGCATCCTCAGAGTTCCCTTCAGGAGGTACGGATATGCCTTTTCGATACCCCTACGGTGGAAGTTTTTAAAGAAAAATTTAAAGAAATGGAAGGATGAAAATCCGGTATCAACCCAGCGGTCTCAACTAAAATATTTTAAACACAAAAGGAGAGCTTTCATGGAAACGGTTTTGCAAAAGGTGACAAACGGCGTTTTAACATTGACCTTAAATCGTCCGGAAAAGAAGAATGCACTCAATATGGAGATGTATAGCAAGCTTACTGAAGGTTTTAACATGGCCAGAAAGAGGGATGAGATTCGAGTGGTCTATGTCAACAGTAGTGGTTCTGATTTTACCAGCGGGAACGATTTAGCCGATTTTGCTGCGGTTAATCGTGGTGAAAAGCAACTTCAGGAATTGCCGGTCGTCAGTTTTGTTCAGACCGTACTGGGTTTTCCCAAACCGATTGTTGCTGGTGTATCCGGTTTGGCGGTAGGCATCGGTACCACCTTCTTACTGCATTGTGATGCCGTAGTAGCGGGGAAATCCAGCCAATTTCACCTGGCTTTTGTGAAATTGGGGTTGGTTCCGGAATTTGGAAGTTCCTTGTTATTCCCTAAATTGGCAGGCATGGTCCGAGGGAGCTATTATCTGTTATCGGGAGAACCATTTGGCGCTGAAGAAGCTCACCAGATGGGGTTGGTTTCTCATTTATGTGAAGATAATCAGGTTGATGAAATTGCCCGCAACATCAGTCAACGGATTGCTTCACTTCCACCGGATGCAGTCCTGGCAACCCGAAAGTTGATACGCTCTACCCAATATTATCAGGAATTAGTGAGGGTAGTGGAAGAAGAATCCCGGTTAATCGAAAAACAGCTTCACTCAGAGGAACATCGTAAAGCTCTTCAAGCATTCTTTGGAGGTGGAAAGCCAACGCCCTGAATACCTTAAAGGGTATATGGTTTTTCAGGAGCTGGCTTCTTTAGTTCCTTCGCCTCTTTCTGCCCAGATTTGTACCAGGTTGATGATGGTTTCAACTGCTTTTTCCATGTCCTGCAGGGAAGCCCATTCTCGCTTGCTGTGAAAATTATGGCCTCCGGTAAAAATATTGGGAGTGGGTAAACCCATATAGGAAAGTCTTGCGCCATCGGTGCCACCGCGAATCAGGCTTTTTCGAGGTTCAAGACCACTTCGCCGAACCGCTTCCATGGCATATTCCACCACAAAGGGGTACTGGTCCAGGATATATCTCATGTTGCGATAGCTTTCGGTCACTTTAAAATCAATTTTACCACGAGGCCAAGATTGCAAAACCTTTTCACGAATCGATTCCAGCAGTTTTTCCTTTTCTTTCAACCCATCCACAGTAAAATCCCTGATTAACATTCGAATTTCGACCTTTTCCACATTTCCATTGATAGTATTGGGATGGATATAACCTTCTCTTCCTTCCGTGGTTTCCGGGGAGAGGGTTTCCCGTGGGAGAGCAGCAAGAAAATCAGCAGCAATCTTAAGAGCATTCACCATCTTATTTTTGGCAAAACCGGGATGTACATTAATGCCGTGTACAGTCAGATCCACTGTATCAGCGCAAAAGGTTTCATCCTCTATTTCCCCTGCGGTCTCACCGTCAATGGTATAGGCGTAGCGCGCTCCAAATTCTTTGACATCAAAATGCAAGGTGCCTTTGCCGATTTCCTCATCCACGGTAAAGGCAATTTTGATTTCCCCATGGGGGATTTCCGGATGCTGGATGAGGTAATCTATGGCGGTCATAATCTCCGCTACCCCGGCTTTATTGTCTGCACCCAGCAGGGTAGTGCCATCAGATGTGATGATATCATGCCCGATACAGTTTTTCAGAGCAGGGTTGGCCTCAGGGTCAATAACCTGAGAGGGGTCACCGGGAAGCACAATTTTTTTCCCATCGTAATTTTGATGAACCATCGGGTTTACATTTGCTCCGCTGACATCCGGTGAGGTATCCACATGGGCAATTAAACCAATTGGGGGCACTTGAACCGGATGGTTTTCCGGTAAATTGGAAGGCAGGGTAGCAAAGACATACCCGTGGGGGGTGAGTTGGACATCTGTAATGCCCATTTCTTTTAACTCTGAGATTAAAAGCCGGCTGAGTTCCAGTTGCTTTTCTGTGCTGGGATAGGTTTGTGATTCTTCACTGGATTGTGTATCTATTTTTACATATCTTAAAAAGCGCTTCAATAAATCCTGGCGTGGAATGTTCATGAGTTCCTCCTGATTATCTGATAGCCTACGATTCCTGCATTAGATTTCATTTAGAAAAATAACAATTTTTTGGGATGAGTAAAAAGGTTTAAAAAATGAAACTGGAAAAGTTAAATAAGTCTTCCAAAAAAGAGGAAGATAAAACAAAGGCTGAGCATATTTGTCCGGTTTGTGGAGCAAAACTAATACAGGAAAAGTGCAAGGTGGTATGCAGAAGCAAGGTATGTGTTTATCGGATAATTTATAATTGCTCTGAATTCTAAATAACGTTAAGTTGTAACAAAAATTCTCACTGAAAGGGTGAAGGGAAGTGTATGGCATCGTTTCCACCTCCATTTTATCGCTGGCGTCCTCATCCCTGGCATGGGCTGGATGTTGGCAGTTCGCCTCCCCGTCTGGTTCATGCTTATATTGAAATTACCCCCTTTGATCTGGTCAAGTATGAAGTAGATAAAGAAACTGGGTATATGAGGGTGGACAGACCTCAGAGGAGTAGTTCTCAACCACCTACGTTATATGGATTTATTCCAAGAACCTATTGTGGAACGCGCGTTGGCAAGCTTACAGCAGAAGATGTCAAGGGGGATGGGGACCCGTTGGATATATGTGTGGTGAGTGAGAGACCTATCAGTCGTGCCGAGGTAATTTTAAATGCGGTCGTCGTGGGTGGGTTGCAGATTATTGATCATGATGAGGCAGATGATAAAATTATAGCGGTGCTGGAAAACGATAATATCTGGAGAGAAGCCAGAGATGTGAATGAACTCCCGGCCATTTTGATTGAGAGATTACGGCATTATTTTAGCACATATAAACTGATACCCGGAGAAGAATCTCAAATAGAGATCCGAACCACTTATGGAGCGGAACATGCGTTGAAAGTGGTTCAGGCGGCTATTGAAGATTATCAGGAAGTATTTGGTGGATGATTTAGCTGGAAATAAAAAAGCACAGGTCTATGCAGGGAGATCAAAACGATGACGCGAAAACTGTTCATTCTCGGGATAGGATTGATTCTTCTTGTGGCAGCAGCTCTAACGATTCTAATTTTCCTACCGAAAGGAAAAACCATTTCCCGGAATGAAAACACGCTGGAACATTTTTATCAATTGGAAAATTTTAGCAATCTCATGACGGTGTTTAATGCAGATAGTGGCACCGTCCGGATTATTGCCATCTTATCTCCTTCCGATCCGATGAGTGAGAGGGGATTCCATATCCTGCAGGATGTTTACAACGAGATGGATAGTGATAAAGTCATGTTGTACATCATCTGGAGCCCGGTTTTCAACCAGGATACACCAGAGATGGCTGAAGAAAAATCGATAAAATTTGTCGGGAAAAGAGTTCGCTATTTCTGGGACCCTGACCGGATTGTATCCGTCATGTGGAAAGAAGTGTTAGGTTTTGATCAACCCATCTGGGACATTTATCTGGTATATGAACCGTCAGTAAAATGGAAACTGGATCCTGCCCCCCCGCAATTCTGGATGAGACAATTAAGCGGTTTAGTGGATGCACCTATTCTCAATAAAGGACAGTTATTAGCCAGGGTGAAAGAAATGGTACCGGAAGCTGCTCAATTTGCTGATACCACCCGGGTTCAACTCCGTTGATTACGAGAATCCTTGCTAAAAATGTTTTGAATGACATAGCCCACAATGTGAGGATTCTCTTTTAATCGTCGGGTTGAATAGGCTTTCCATTCCTGTCCAAAGGGAACATAAACTCTTAACCGATGCCCTTCCCGCACAATAATTTTTCGCAAATCAACTTCGACTCCTAACAACATTTGAAATTCATAGCGGTCTTTGGGAATTTTATACTTATCAATTAAACGAAGAGCTTCCCAAACCAGTCTTTCATCATGAGTGGCAATACATACATAGCAGTTGTTAATAAAGAGTTTTTCCAGGGCATAACTAAAATTTAACCGAATAATCTCTTTGTCATGATAGGCCAGTGAATGCGGTTCAAGATAGATACCTTTACAAATTCGCAAATTAGGACGGAGGGGAATTAAGTTGTTAATGTCGGAGATAGTACGGCGAAGATAGGCTTGCAACACGGTTCCAACATTGTCATAATCCTTACGTAATCGGCGATAAATCTCCAGAGTATCGGTCGTAGTGGTATGGTCCTCCATATCAATGCATAATGAATTCTGATACAGTCTGGCCGTTTCTGCAAGCGTTTTGATGTTATTGTAGCAAAACTCCTTGCTAAGTTTTAACCCCATATGGGTTGGCTTCAAGGAAATGTTGGCATCTAATTTTTCGGTATTTATTCGTTGCAGCACCTGTTTATAGATTTCTACCGCATCCAGCGCATGTTCTTTTTCAGTAACTTCTTCCCCAAGCACGTCAATGGTGGCACAGCAACCTTCAGCCATCAGACGTTTCACCACATCCACAGCATCACTTAACCGTTCACCGGCTATGTATGGTTTAGCGAAGATACCAATAATCGGTTTGGGTACCGCAGGAAGGGTGTGAGCAATCGCTTTGTTGAACAGTCCCATATTACCAGTCTCCTAATCTAAGAATCCGTGTAAATATAGCCAGCCAGCCAATTTTAGTCAATTGGTTAAAAATTCTGTAATCATTCAGTATTTTATTAACTTAGGAAAGCTGAAAGAGGAATATCTGGTGTGAGGAAAGTTGATTCATGGTTCTAAATTTTACCACTAGGTTAGAGATAGTAAAACGCCCCCTGAAAAATACTTTCAGGAGGCGTGAAATAGTTTTATCAGGCATATAATCCACGTAATTCAGCGGCTTTCGTTACCCGTTCAATAGCCAGGATAAAAGCTGCGACTCTCATATTAACATCATACTGTTGTTTTCTTTCCCAAACTTCATTAAATGCTTTGACCATAAAACGTTTTAAATCTTCATT
>RFIL01000213.1 GCA_003695285.1 Calditrichota bacterium | reverse complement strand
GTCCGGGTCCTTCCGCAACATCCTTTGTTATCCAACCCCACAGAGTTAGGGCTGGTGCATTGGCTGGAACCGGAGACCCAATAATATTTCTAAATTCCAAATACGTCCAAAAGAAACCCCCGGCAAAATAAATCACCGGGGGGTTCTTATTTAATTAATTAATCTATCAAAGCTATAACAAAACGACCCCTCCCCTACCCTAATTATTTACCAGTTGCTGTAAGCGTTGAATTAAATCATTGGTTGTCAATTGAGAAGTAGAAGCCTGCAAATTTATCAAAAAGATATCAAAATTTCCGTTCCGCTTGGAATGAAAGGCAATAAATTTTCCGTCTGGAGACCATACCGGACTTCCATCAATTGCCGGATGAAAGGTGAGTCTTTCCTGACCGGAACCATCCACCCTGGAGCGATAGATTTCATAGTTCCCATCCCGGTTGGAGACAAAGGCAATGAAGGCACTATCCGGAGATGCTGATGGATTTACATCATCACCTTGAGGATTATCAATGACGGTCATTACCTGTGAACCATCGGTTTTCATCGTGAAGATATCATACGTTCCATTTCGGTCAGAATGGAAATATAAATGTTTGTTATCGGCACTGAAACAAACCCCGCCCTCATTGGAAGGATCAGTCGTCAGTTGATGTTGAAAATCACCGTCGCTCTCCATAATATAGATGTCACTTTGTCTTTCAGTATAATTGACATTGCGGAGATCCGCTCGATCCGAGACAAAGGCAATATATTTGCCGGTCCTGTCAAAGTGCGGGTTCCAGTCATCGGCAATGGATTGGGTAAGATTAAATACATATTGATCTTTCAAATCCATAGAAACGATTTCTCGAGTTTTGAATTTGGTATCAATTGGACGGTGGTCTTCTGAAGTGGTAGTATATACAAGGAATTTTTCATCGGGAGATAACACCGGTAATTCTTCATCAGCGGGGGTGGAGACCAGAACTTTTTCGGATTGAGTCTCAAAATCATACTCGACAATATCCCAATTGTCATTTTGTTTCCGCTGGAAAACCAGCTTTTTTCCATCCGAAGTAAAAGAAGGGAATCCCTCATCTGCGGGGTTTGATGTCACCTGTTCTATTACATAATTGCCGGAAACATAATGAGCTACCGGTTCCCGATACGCTTCTCCGGCTGCACTCTGCATCAATGATAAAAACGCATGATATGCTTCTTTATAGTTACCACTTCGATATTGTAATTCGCCATATTTAAATTGAACATCACTTTGGTACGGATCTCTGGCCAGAATATCTTCCATCACACTTAATGCCTGTGGAACCATATCAGCATTTAAATATTCCTGATATAACATCCTTCTCCATGTTAAATCTTCGGGGTGTTTCTCAACTTGTTTGTTTAAATATTGAATTCTTTCCTGGGTAGAAAGATTTTCATATTCTTGTTGAGTTAAGGTTTTAACACCACCGCAACTCAATACCAGGAGAACCATGGATAAAAGTACTACTATGCGACTCACGGTGCTCATAAAAACTTCCTCCGATAAACGATTCAATTTGATTGACTCAATTTGTCAATTAATTTTCTGGCTTCTCGTTTAAACTCAATTTGAATTCCAGGTCGATTAATGATTTCCTGATACATACGAATAGCGTCTTTGCGTCGCCCCAGGCGCTCGTAGGATTGACCGGCATAGTAAAAAGCGCTTGCTTCCCATTGCAACTTTGTCTTCTGAGATAACAATGGGATTTTCAGAAATTCATTAATGGCCTGTTCATATTGACCGGCATTAAAATAAGCTTCCCCAATATAAAACTGGATTTCAGGTTTTTGTTCACCGCTGACCTCAAACTTCAATTTTCGGAGGTATTCAATGGCCTCACTATAGCGATTTAAGCGGATTAAAAAAATTCCAATTGAAATACGATAATTATCTACTTCCGGAGCATCCGGAAATTCCTTAACAAATTCCCGGGCCTTTTGTAACGCCCCATCCCAGAGTCCAAGATTTCGATATGCGTTAATCAATAACCCCATCGCGCTTTTACGAGTGTCTGCAGTTTTTGCGACGGCAATGGCTTTTTGGATGGCGGCAATCCCTTCATCGGTTTTCTCGCCCCGTAAATAAATTTCTCCCCGGGTTAAATATACATTTCCCAATAATTCGCTTTCCGGGTAATCTTTAATAAATGTTTCGATTTCTTTCAGAGCTTTCTCGTTTTGATTCATTGTTGCATAACATCGGGCTAAATAATAGCGGGCATCATCTCCGTATTCGCTTTTTTTATATTTTTTTAGCACTCGGTTGAAATGGGCAATTGCTGGATCAAATTGTTTTTTCTGATAACGGTATTTGCCATTTTCAAATTCCAGCAAGGCCAGATACTGCTTTAACTGTGGATGCTTTTTATAAAGCTTTTGAAAACTCTTAAGTTGTGTCTGGTATTCTTTGTTATTTCCCTGGTAGATAAGACATAATAAAATTCGTGATTTCAGGAAAATTTTATTATCGTCAGTTTCGGCAAAAGAGATTAGTTTTTCATAAATTTCTTTAGATTCAGCAAACTTTTGCAAGGAAAAGTAAATATTTGCCGATTGAAGCATTGCCCGGGTATAATACTCTTTTTCGCTTTCCGGGTTTACCAGTGAATAATGAAGAAGCGCAGATTCAAAATCCTGTTCCTTCTCTGCAATAGCACCTAACATAAACAGCGCCTCATTCCGTAGCTTCCCCTCCATCGCATTATCCAGAAAAGAAAGAAGGCTGGTTCGAGCTTCTGAGAAATGTTGATGTTGAAAATATGCTTTTCCGGCATAAAAATAGTATTCCGGCGGTGGTGCTTGTAAATACTTTTCAGCAACCCAATCGTTTGAGGGATGATAGGAACTGAGTTGTTTTTCCACATATTGCAAAGCTTTTTCATATTGCTGATCTTGGATATAATCATCGATGATCTTTAACGGTGCATTGAGAGCAAAGTCGGAATAGTTGAATAAATCCAGCAATCTTTCACGAAATTGTGCCGCGAGTGAATAATTGCCTATTTTTTCATTCCATTCCGCCACCTGCCAGTACGCTCTGGCTTGAAGGGGATCCGATGGGATATTTAGCAAGAAACTTTTCAATACCTCAATAGCCTGTGGATATTGACCGGATTTTGCCAGTACCTCTGCTTTGTCCCAATAAGCTTGACCGGTAATACCCACCTTGGGGGGAAGCATTATGATTTTATCCAGATATTCTAACGCCAGAGAAGTATCCCCTGCTGTCAACGCTGTTTCTGCAATCTTCAGTTGAACTTCCGGGAGCAATGAAGAAGAGGGATAATTTTGTTCAAATAATCGCCAGAATTTTAAATAACGGTCGGGAGGGGTATTTTCTTTATCAACCGAAAAGGTGAGAAATCGATAGGTTATGCTATCAGCATGTGGTAAGTATTTTTTGAATGTGATAGCAGATTTAAGCGTCTCTCGTGCTTTCGTGGTGATTTCCTCATCTAATTCCCCCCAATACCGTTTATAATCGATAAGACGGGTATAACACTCGCTTAAATAATACATTCCTTCTGCTTTTTGAGAAGAGTCGGAGATACTATTCACATATTGCTCGAATATGGAGGCAGCTTGCTGATAATCTTTTAAGTCGCTAAAATATATTTTACCAAGTTGATAAAGTAATTGAGAACGATCTTTCCCCAGCAACAATTGACCTATCAATTGTGCTAACTGCGTCACTCCGCTCTGATTCCTTGATTCATAATAGTTGCGAATGAATGATAAATAAAACCGAGAGGAATCCCATTTCGCGGAACAGACATAGTTATCATGGATTTGCTGAAAATATCCGGTGGCTTTTGCTATTTGCTTTGCCCGAAAAAATGCAACCCCGGTGTGATATAATAAATCATCCCGGTAAGGAGAATCAGGATAAAGGCCCAGATACCGTTGTAACTCTTCTACGGCAATTGAAAAGGCATGATGCCCGAGGGCCGTCCTAATAATAGCACGATGAAGCGTTTCACCTTCCGGGCGGTTGGGAAATTCTTGCTGAAATTTATTCAGATATTGCCTGGCGAGAGTGAAATTTTTTTGGTCAGTATATAGGCGAATTAAGTTCATGAATGTTACAGCACGAAAATCAGAGACTTTCTCATTCACCGTTAGTTTATCCAGAGTGCGAAAGGCATCGATGGCTTCCCTGGTTTTGCCTTGTTCAAACAGAGCGCAAGCAAGATAAAATTGAGTTTTGAGCAAAACAGCATTTTCCAGTTGTTGCCCCTTGAGGTCTCGGGCAATCGATTCAGCTTTCGGATAGTCTTGCTTCAGAAAATAGGCAATTACCTGGCGTAATGTGAGTTGTGCCTTCTGCGAAAATTGTTGAAACTTCTTACCATAATTCTCAATTAAACTTAACGCCTTGTCTGGATGGTGATCCCGGAGTTCCAGATCTATCAGCCGTAACAAGGCCTCATGAGTCGCTTTATCGACCTGGATGTCTGTGATAATTCGATTTAAATTTTCTCTGGCACGATTTGTTAAACCTAAACGCAAGAATACCTCAGCCTGGCCAAGATAGGCTTCTGCCTTAACCTCGGGGGAGATATCCATTGTTAACACCTGAGCAAATTCTGCTGCTGCACTCTCAGGCTCACCCTTTTCTAACAAAAATTTTCCAAAGAGAATCCGCCCATGAGGATATTCTGTGCTGGTGGGATATCGGTCCAGAAATTCCTTGATGATGGATTCGGCACGAAATAGTTGCCCCAATTTCATATATACCTCAGCGGCAGTCAAAAAAGCACCCGGTGCCAACGGATCATCAGGATATAAGACCTTAACGGTTTCATAGGCTTTAGCAGCCTGTTCAAGTTTCTTTTGTTTTTCGTAGCAATATCCCACCAACTTCCAGGCTTCCGGGGCTCGTTCATGCTCCGGAAAGGTGACCGCCAACTCCTGAAATTCAATTCGGGCATTTTCCAGGTCATTTAATTTCAACAGCGATTGGCCATAAAAGTAATGGGCATCAGGTAGTTGTTCGCTTCCGGGATAACGATTGATAAAAGTCGAAAATTGTTGAGCTGCCACATCGTAAAACCCTTCATTATAAAGCTTCAGGGCATAGGAAAAATCACTATTTTCATCCTGTTGTGCCTGAATTGTGCTTACCAGTGCGGTGAATAGCAATAGAGAAAAGATAAAATGTCTCATGAGTTTCACGGTTTCTATCCTCAATCTTTAATTGTTATCTGCCAATTTTATCAACATGGTTAGAGTAACTCCAAATTTGCATATTCCGCGATTAATTTTTTAATCTGCTTATTTTCAAAAACCACTGTGAGTTTGGTTCCGGTACGAGAGCGGTTTACCGCTAAAATCTGGCCTTTCCCAAAAGTGGGATGTTTTACCCAATTCCCTATCTTATATTGACTTTCCTCCACCATATCAACCACATAATCATCCATTCGTTGCCGTTGTTGGGAATAACTCTGATCATAGCTGTATTCCAACTCATTTGAGGTATCTGTGAATTCAGATTTGAAATCTGCCGGAATTTCTAATAAAAATCGGGAAGGAGTATTCCGAAAGGACATCCCGGAATTTTCTCCGCTGAACCGACGGCGTTGCCTTGCCCAGAGTAAATATAAATTTTCTTTTGCTCGGGTCATCCCAACGTAGAAAAGGCGACGCTCTTCCTCCAATTCTTCGTCGTTGGATAAACTTCGGAAAAGCGGGAATAATCCATCTTCATTTCCGGTAATGATGACAACTGGGAATTCCAATCCTTTTGCGCTGTGAAGCGTCATGAGGGTTACTGCAGAAAAAGAAGGGTCCCAGCGATCGATATCGGTGATCAGTGAGACATCTTCCAGATATTTTTGAAGGGTAGCCTCCGGTCCACTGTTTCTCTCTGAGAACTCGGCAATACTGTTCAACAATTCATTGATGTTTTCCAACCGGGCCTGATCCTCCAGTAGGTCGCTATGACTGTACTGAGCGCTCAGGCGGAAGGTATCTACCACTTCGCGTGCAATTTCATACGCAGACAGCTGGGTTAACTTTTCTCGCAGATCTTCCAGAGTTTCAATAAATTCAATGATTTTATTCTTGATGGAAAGGGGGATGGCTTCATTTTCATTGACTTCCAGCAGAGCCTGATAAAGACCCACTTTGTGCAAAAAAGCGTAGTCTTCTAATTTTTGCAGGGTGGCCGGTCCAATCCCTCTGGTGGGGAAATTGATAATTCGCCTCAGCGCCACGGAGTCTCGCGGATTAACCAACACCCTGAGATATGCCAGGACATCCTTGATTTCTTTGCGCTCATAAAACTTGGTTCCCCCCACTATAATGTAGGGGATATTTTTTCTGCGGAAACGGTCTTCCAGGGCACGTGATTGGGCATTGGTGCGATATAGCACGGCTATCTCATTATAGTTTCGTCCTTTCTGCTGAACTTCATTGTGAATGATTTCTGTCACCTGATGAGCTTCTGCATTCTCATCCGCTGTGCTATAGACTTCAATTTGGGCACCGTGCTTATTTTCACTCCACAGGGTTTTTCCCAAACGACGGGTATTATTAGCAACCACTGCATTGGCAGCATCCAGAATAATCTTGGTTGAACGGTAATTCTGCTCTAAGCGTACTATTTTGCATTCCGGGTAATCCTTTTCAAAGTTCAGAATATTATCGATATCCGCTCCTCTCCAGCGGTAAATACTCTGATCCTCATCCCCAACTACACACACATGACGATGAGTGGCGGATAGATACTTAATAAAGTAATACTGAGCCCTATTGGTATCCTGATATTCATCCACTAACACATATTTAAACTTATTTTGATACTTTTCAAGAATTTCCGGATACTGGGTAAAGATTTCCAGAGGTTTAATCAACAAATCGTCAAAATCAAAGGCGTTGTTCCGACGCATCGCCACCTCATACTCCCAGTAAATTTGTGCGATTTTTCGTTCGGTAAAATCACCTGCTCTTTCCTCAAATTCCTTTGGACCAAGCAACTTGTTTTTGCTCTGGCTGATGACGTATTGCACCTGGCGGGGTTTCAGAACGCTGGTATCCATGTTCATCCCCACCATCAACTGCTGGATTAAACGAATCTGATCATCCACATCATAGATGGTAAAATCGCTGGTGTAGCCGAGATGGCGTGCCTCAATTCTTAATATCCGCGCACAGATGGAGTGAAATGTTCCTATCCATAATCCGTCCAAACCTCTCTTCAGTAACTTTTCCACCCGCTGTTTCATTTCATTGGCTGCTTTGTTGGTAAAAGTCACTGCTAAAATTTCATGGGGTTGAGCGAACCCAATATCAATTAAATAACCCAGCTTAGAAATTAAAACACGGGTTTTACCACTCCCGGCACCAGCCAGAACCAACATAGGTCCGTCCAGATATTCTACCGCTTCTCTTTGAGATGTATTTAATTCCTGTAAAAATTTGCTGGATGCCATGCTTTCTCTCTTACTTAATAAGATTATCGAAAACTAAAACGAATTATACCTTCTACTCAGGAAGTTGAGGTTTATCTCCAGGATTTAATAATTTCTTTCCTGTTGATGTCCTTACATTTATACCCCAAAACTGTGGC
>RFIL01000212.1 GCA_003695285.1 Calditrichota bacterium | reverse complement strand
ACACTGGGGCAGCCGTATTTGATACGCTGTATGATTATCAAATGAAAGACCCTTCTGTTAATCCTGGAAACGTGGGGTTTACCAATTTCTGGTTGACCAGCTTTGATTACAATTTAGACGGCTATGAGGATCTCTTTGTCGGTGGTTTTTTCATTTACAATGGCTCGGCAACCTTCGATACCATTCCCGAATTCCACCTCATCTGGCCAGATAGTTCGTTTAATGCCTACGCCGGTGCAAACCTGTTTAATGCCGGTGACATAAATAAAGACGGTTATCCGGATTTAGCAATCGGAATGCCTAATATGTTTGGGAGTAATGGTTTAGTACACATACGACTGGGGGGAAATAGCGGTTTTGACGAAAACTATATTATTATGGAACCGGATCCCCCTGTAACCAGCAGATTTGGTTCCGGAATCATCAATATCGGGGATTTGGATGGCAACGGAGTTTCCGATGTGTTGATAGGAGCACCGTTCTATACCACCGGAAGGGGATGGGGTAAGTTACATTATTATTCCGGCGACAGCACTCTAATTAGTAGCACCCTTGGGATTCAGCAAATTAACTCCGAAATACCCAACTCTTTTCAATTGAACCAAAATTATCCCAATCCTTTCAACCCAACAACAACCATTGAATTTCATCTATCCAACTCAGCACGGGTTCGGTTGGAAATTTTCAATACGTTAGGGCAGCGGATACGGGAGTTGGTGAATGGATTCCGAATTGCCGGAGTTTATCAAATTACCTGGGATGGCACTTCGGACAACGGGCAGTCTGTCGCCAGTGGAATTTATCTCTATCGCCTTCAGGTAGGTGATTTTACCCAGTGTCAAAAAATGTTGTTAATCCATTGAATGAGAAAGGGATACTACTTGCTAATGTAGCAAAAATGTTTTGTTGATAAGGGGATTAAAACGCCATATTTAATGTTCAGAGGGAGTAGCACATATAAAGATTTCCGTATACAGTCATTGAATCAAAAAAAGAAAGAGAATTTGCCCCTCTTGAAGATATCGGTTAGATTTGTTCGTTTAGTGTGGAAGAAGCGATCCGCGGACACTCATCCCCGTCCGAAATGAACCAATCGCTGTTTGGGGATGATAGGGTAAGGTTTGGGATAAAAGAATGGAATTATTGATCACCTTTTTTACTGCCACCATTGTCTCTCTGCTTGTGGTGCGAATGGTAAAGGGGCTGGCAATCCGGTTCCGGATCGGTGCTCTACCGGGGGGCAGAAAAATCCATCAAGGTTTTAAACCCGTGCTGGGTGGGGTGGGCATTTTGCTGGGGCTGGTGGCAGGGATTCTGGTGAGCCATCCATTACAGCTATTACCGGTTAATATCTGGAAGGAACAACTCCATTTCTGGGCTGGTCTGGCTATCATTTTCTTGACGGGATTGATTGATGACATCAAAGGCATATCCCATATCCAGAAATTTTTGGGTCAGATCCTGAGTGCCACCTTTCTGGTGCTGGGAGGCTGTCTTGTCGAAGCATTTTACAGCCCCTCCGGTGCAACCTTCCAGTTAGGGTGGTTGGGTTATCCCTTTACAATCCTCTGGATCGTCTTTGTCATTAATGCTGTGAACCTCACCGATGGACTGGATGGGCTTGCTGCCGGAATTAGTTTGATTATCATGGTGGGATTCATTCTCATCTTAATTCCACAGGGCACAACCTTCAGCTCGGTCATGGCCATTGCACTCGTGGGTTCGTTGCTTGGATTTTTAAAATATAATTACCATCCGGCGTCGATTTTTATGGGCGATGTGGGGAGCCTGACCCTGGGCTACTTACTGGCGTATTATTCCATCGAAGCCCTCAGTGTCGCCAATACCAACCAGTTGTATTTTCTGGCCTCCTTAGTTTTTCTGGGAATGCCTTTGACCGATACCCTCATTGCTTTTTTCCGACGAATGGGAAAGGGGGCTCATCCGTTTAAACCCGATCGGGAGCACATCCACCATCGGTTGATTAAACTGGGAGTTGCCCATCTGGATACCGTCTGGTTGATGTATTACATCACCATGGTCTATGTGGTGCTGGGGATTTTGATGGTCTATTACATGGAGATTACCGGTACCATCCTCTTCTGGGCTGCCTTTGCTTTCTCCATATTCCTTGCCTGGAGACTGGGTTATCTGGAAACCCGTCGATTTATTACCTTCGGTACCGAAGAACAGGAAACCTTAGCCAGTTTACGTCCCCTGGTGCATGTCAACCGGATCTGGCATCAAATTGCTTTAATCATTGGTGATTTGATTGCAGTCTTCCTGGCATTTTACCTGACCTACTGGTTCCGATTTCACTCCGGTATGATTCGTGTTCTTTCAATTAAATCACTTCAGGATTATCTGGCGCAACCCGTTTTTCTGGTATTTCTGGCATTCTGGCTATCACTGTTCTGGCTAAATGGTCTCTATCGGATGCCGTGGGATGTTTCTCGGTTTGATAAAGCGGTAAAAGTCACCCGGGTGATTTCCTTCGGAATTCTTTTCCTCCTTATCTTTTTAAATCTGGATTTGTTAATGGGAAGCACCAGCAAAACTCCTTTTAATCAAAGTCAATTGACCACCCTGGGATTTTATTGGGTCACCATGACAGGGTTTGTGAACGGTATCCGGTTGCTGATCATCGACATTGAAAAACGATTTCATCTCTTTGAATACACTTTGAAGAATACCATCATCATTGGGGCTACCCGAAAAGCCCGAAATATTATAAGGGAGATATCCGCGAACCCTCATTTACTTTACAAAATAGTGGGGGTGGTTGACCGGAAGAATCGGATGGGGGAGTTTGCCGGATATCCCTTCATCGGGACCTATCAGGATTTGCCGGATTTAATTCACCGTTATCAGGTGGAGGAAATCATCGTCGCCCTGAACGAGAATAATAAGGAAGATTTGTTAAACATCATTGGAATTTGCGATAGATTGCAGGTAGTGGTGAAAACCATTCCGGCGCTACAAGCCATTGTATCTGGATATAATCCCGGGACGGTTGGGGAACATTTAATTCGGGTCTTTCCGGAAAATATGGTTCTCTGGCAATGGGCAATCAAACGAGTGATAGACCTGACCTTTTCCCTGCTGTTGATGATCACAACCCTGCCCCTCTGGATTGGGTTGTTGATTTTCCTCCGGGTTCATTATGGAAAATCTCCTCTGGTGCGCGTTCCCATTCTGGGTAAAAATGCTCGGATTTTTAATATGTACCTGTTTCGCTTTGCGAAAGACGATCGGGTATGCACTTCAGGTTACCTCCGGCAACCCGCCGAAAGAAAGTTGGATGCTGTGGGCGATTTTCTTTTCCGAACGAATATTTATAAATTGCCACAGGTGTTTAATATTCTTCGGGGCGATATGAGCCTGGTGGGTCCCCGCCCTGAACCACCGGAGTGGTATCGAATGTATCAATCTCAATTGAAAGTACTCCATCGTCGCTTAATGGTGCGACCGGGGTTAACCGGTCTGGCTCAAATTCGACACCGATTTGAAGTTTCCCAAAAAAGTTTGCGCGAAAGAATACGATATGACATCTTCTATGTGGAAAATATTTCGTTGAGGTTTGATTTGCAGATTATCCTGCGGAGTGTGATGTTATTTTTTCAACTGTTGGGAAAACCGAACCGAAAGAAAACTCCCGTGACCCGGGATTAAAATGGAATATTATGAACGAACAACCATTAATCAGTGTTATTATTGTCAATTACAATGTTAAGGAGTATCTGGAACAGGTCTTGATTTCCCTCCAGAGGGCTCTATCAAACATCTCCCATGAGATTTTCGTCGTAGATAACGCTTCGGTGGATGGAAGTGTACCCTATATTCGAGAGCGATATCCCTATGTGAGGCTTATCGAAAACAAAGAAAATATCGGATT
>RFIL01000211.1 GCA_003695285.1 Calditrichota bacterium | reverse complement strand
CATGAAAATATCCGGGGGGATGATATCTACATTGTACAAGCGATCGATGATCCGCTATCTTCGCGTACTGTGAACGATAATTTAATGGCCCTTTTAACCGCTACACATGCAGCCTATCAGTCAGATGCTGACCATATTACCGTTGTTTTACCACAATTTCCCTACTCACGTCAGGAACGACGAAAAACCCGGGAAGCAATATCTGCAAAGCTGGTTGCCGGAATGCTGGAGTTAGCAGGGGCTCAACGAGTGATCACACTGGATATCCATTCTGAGGCCATTCAAGGTTTTTTCAATTATGGTAAATTGGAAGACCTGCATGCCTCAGGTGTTTTTATAGATTATCTGCAAAACATCATGCGCGTTGATCCTACCAATCTGGTGGTAACCGGTCCTGATGTCGGTAGTGTTGAGCGTGCTCGTCGATATTCCAAAGTTCTGGGTGCTGACCTGGCAGTGGTGGATAAAGCGCGAGACTATACCAAAGTCAGTGTTATTGAAAGTATGCGGCTGGTGGGAGATGTTAAGAACAAGGAAGTATTGTTGGTGGATGATATGATTGCCACTGGCGGTACCATGATAAACGCCATGAAACTCCTCCGGAAAAATGGTGCTGAAAAAATTTATATTGTGGCCAGTCTCCCCTTCTTCACCGGAAACTGTATTGAGAAATTTGACAAGGCCTATCATGAGGGACTCTTCGATCTCGTCATCGGTACGGATGCCGTCTTTCATGGTCGGGAATTCGTGGATAATACTCCCTGGTACCGAGAGGTGAGTGTGGCGCCTCTGTTTGCAAATGTCATTTATAACATTAATATGAAACGTTCTGTCAGCGAATTGCTCAAATAACGGTTGCAGCAGCGAATTACTCTTTAATCCGTCTAAGATTGAGAATGTAAATGCGCCCAGAGAGTCTTTTATTGTTCCTTTTACTCCAGGAATTCACGGATTAACTCATTGCCAACAACATGATCAAAAGTGTCATAGGCATAGGCTTCCAGAAATAGGGCAAAATGTTTTCGATCGTAACTGCCAATATAAAAAGCATCCATCCTCAACGCGATGGTATCGCCTTCCCCAACGGCAACATAAGTTGTAACTCTAGCATTGGAATTTAAACTATTTACTCCTTCCAGAAACCGTTGCCGATCACGAGTGGCTGCATCGTTGATACGAAAGTATTGTTGTAACAATACACCATCCAGGTATGATTTAACAAATACATAACCATGTTTCTCATGCCTGGCACCAATGACCCCTTCCTCATCCTTCTCCTCAATCTCATAACCTAAAAACTCAAGATGTGTCACAAATTCTTGTGGGACTGTCGCCATGATAACTCCTTCCGTTGATAAGGTTAATTTACTTTTTTCAATCAGGAGCTGGGATTAAATCTTACGGGAGAAGCTCGCTCAGGTTGGTTTTTTCCAGTCAGTCCTTTAATACCATAATAAATTCTTCAATTTCCTTCCCCCTGGCATTTGCAAATCCCCTCTCCCTTCCAGTGATTTGAAAACCACATTTTTCCAGCACTTTTTGCGAAGCAATGTTATCGAACGCTACCCGAGCATACAGCGGTCGTTCTTCCAGTAAGGTCAGAAATTTCTTCAGCGCCCAAGTTGCGATCCCCATCCCCCAGTATTCTCTACCGATCCAATAGGTCACTTCAGGAATGCCTTGCCGCTCAAACTTTGCTATATGTCCAACTATTTTTTCCTCATACAAAATTGCCTTTTTTATAATCCGGGGATCAGAAAAGATTCGTTCCCATTTGGCAAGGAAACTTTCCCAATCCTCAGGATGTTCAGCAGTGAAAGCAGCTAAATAGTTCGAATCCGGGTCACATTGATATTCAAATAGCTTAGATAAATCTTCACGTCTGATATCTCGTAAATGAAGTTTCATATCCAGATTGATTCTTTGGTCACTCATCATCAAGCATCGGCAAGTTTATTTTTCAATACTTCCATCTCGTTCAGGTAAACAGGATTATCCGGGTTGAGTTCCAGGGCGCGTTTCAGGCTTTCCATAGCATTCATCCAATCTTCTATTGAAATATAGGAAAGATAAAGATTATGAAAAATCACGGGATCATCATCGATGTATTTCAAAGCCGTTTGATAATCCTTTATCGCCAGTTGATACTTTTGCTGAGAATCAAATTCCGTTCCCCGGTCATTGTATGCCAAACCCAGATATCGCGGAATACGAGGGTTGGTATCCTTTTGTTCTCGGGCAATGTCGAAGGCTTTCTGGCAAAAGGCAATGGACTGTTCATAATCCCCCAAACGGCGATAGATATGACCGATATGGGATAAGTGAATCGGATTTTTATCTAACTCAAATGCTGTTTGGTAGTTCACCATCGCCTGAAAATATTTGCCTAAGGACCCCAATAAACTCGCCAGACTTTCATATGCAGAAGCGTTCTTCGGTTCTTTTTCCACCGCAGTGCGATAAGCAATTTCCGCAGATTCTAAATCCCCTTTATCTACAAAGGCATCACCCAGGTTCAAAAAATATACCGCTTTGGAATTATTGATATTGATGGCTTTCTGATAACATTCGATAGCGCTGTCAAATTCTTTTAAATAAGAATAACTTACCCCCATGGCATTATGAACGATATCATCATTTTCATCCAGAGCAATTGCTTTTTCATATATCTCAATCGCTTTCTCATATTGCTGTAAGTTCCGATAGGCATCACCGAGGTTGGAATAGTAAATGGAATACTGAGGATTCCCTTCTATAGCTGACTGAAAATACTTTTCAGCAGCCCGATAGTCTCTTCTGATGGAATAAATAATCCCTAAACCATTCAAGGCAATATCTATTGATTGATTACCGGGTTGCTTTTTATGGGCTTCCAATGCCCTTAGATAATACTGTTCAGCTTCATCGAATTGTTGTTGCCCCCTGAACACTTCACCAAGATTGATTAATGTCAGGACATCATCAGAATTCAATGAGAGGGCTTTCTGATAAGCCTCAACCGCCTCCTCAATTCGTTTTGTTTTTTTATATGCATCCCCCAGGTTTGCATGATACACAAAATTTTCCGGGGCAATTGCAATCGCTTTCTGATAATGTTCAATGGCCTTTTCATAGTTTTTCCGGTAATAATATTCAATGCCAATACTATTATGCGCGGAATGATAGTTGGGATCGATTGACACCGCCTCCAGATAATAATCCAGGGCATCATCCCAGTTTTCCAGGACCTTATGGGTGTCTGCGAGATTCACGTAATAAACTGCCTCCGGCGAAAGAAGCAGCGCTTTTAAAAAGTGAGTTTTCGCTTTTTCATATTGTTTAACCATGGAATAGGCTATACCCAGGCTATTTTGAACCCAATCATCTTGAGGATGTAGCTCTACTGCTCT
>RFIL01000210.1 GCA_003695285.1 Calditrichota bacterium | reverse complement strand
TAATCTTCTGTCGTTTTTTCATATCAAAAGGAGCTGGCTGGAAAAAGGAGGTCTGGCACTATTAGATCAATTTTTGTTTTCCGGGGCAAATTTTTTAGTAAACATTCTGTTGGCCCGCTGGCTTTCACCGGAGGAATACGGGGCTTTTGTCGTAGCTCTCTCTATTTATTACCTTTTAGCAGCGTTTCATACGGCTATACTTACTGAGCCGATGCTTGTATTCGGGGCGGGTAGGTACCGCGAGCAGTTTCGTTTCTACCTGACTTTGTTATTTCGTGGCCATTGGGGTATTACTGTAAGTATTTCTATAGCCTTAGGATTAGTTTCCACAGTTTTCTGGCAATTAGACAATATCAGATTAGTGTACGCATTTGGAGGATTAGCAGTTTCTGTTCCTTTTCTTCTGTTGTTTTGGTTGGTTCGACGTGTTAATTATGTTTACCTTAAACCCTTACCTGCAACAATAGGAAGTGCTTCGTTTGCTAGTATTACAATTTTACTTCTATTTATCACTTTCCATGTAGGTGCTCTTACATCTTTTAGTGCTTTTGTCTGTTTTGGAATGGCATCTCTTATTTCGAGTATTGGTCTTCTACTACAAAAAACACTAATAAAGGACACCAGACCACAAGCGAGTCTTAAATTTAATGAAATTCTAAAACATCATTTATCATATGGTAAATGGAGCATTGGGTCAAATTTACTATCCTCTTTATACTTAAATACGTTTAATCTCATTTTACCAATCTTTGTCGGATTAGTAGGAGTGGCAAGATTCCGTGCACTTCTTAATTTCACTCTACCTTTGCAGCAGATATTTAACAGTCTCACACCTCTCACGCTTGCCTATATGGCAAGGCATTCTTTGCAGCCTAAAAAGTTGGATCAAGTTATATATTATTTGACCGGAATTGGACTTTTGGTATCTATTGGTTATGCACTAATAGGCGAGCTCTTCGGTCAAGAGTTGATCAGAATTTTTTATGCCACGAAATATTCAAATATTCTCTCATATTTGCCTCTTACATATCCTTATCCACTTCTCACAGCCTTTTGCATGGCACTAGGGGCCGCGTTTCGTTCCACAGATAGAATTAAACTTGTATTTTTATCCTATGCGCTTTCTGTAGCAATTGTAACTGCTCCAGCTATTATCCTCTGTGCAAGTTTTGGCGTCCTTGGAGCGGTCCAGGGATATCTACTTTATGGATTGGTTTTATCCGCTTTATTAGGAACTGCGTGGTATCGAAAAAGGAGAATGAAATGAGAGACAAGGCAGTCACGGTTGTAATTCCAACGCTAAATGCTTACCCTTATATAAAAGATTCTATTTTCTCCATACTTAATCAATCATTTCAGCGGTTGGAGATAATTGCAGTTGATGGGGGTTCTACAGATGGAACATTAGAATTTATCTCAGAAATAGAGGCCCATGATCATCGAGTACGAGTAATACATCAAGATCGCGGGCGAATTGGGGAAGCTCGTAATATAGGTATTAGAGCTGCTCGATATGATTTAATTGCATGTCTGGACGCTGATGATGTTTCTTATCCTAATCGCTTGGAAGTTCAGGTGAAATTTTTAGAAGAAAATCCTGAAATAGTTTTTGTTAGTTGTGATACCGAGTATATTGATGAAAAAGGGACTCCGCTTGGTATAATTAAAAAGCATAAACTAAAAAATTTTCTAAACTATGATCCATTAGTCGATGGTACTGTGCCACATCAAGGGACGATGTACAAAAAGGATGCTGTCTTATCTGTAGGAGGATATAGAGACTTACCTCAAGGGGAGGATTACGATTTGTTTTTGCGTCTTTCTGAAAAGTACCGGTTGGGTTTTATCCCTAAGGTTCTTATTGGCTCACGTATTTTGGATACAGGATTAACTATGAAGGGGTTTGAAGAACAGAGAATCTACTGGTTGTACGCTAAGGACTGTGCTAAACTAAGAAGGGCTGGATCGCTAGAAATTGATTTTGAACAATGGTACATAAAGAACAAGCAAAGAATCAATAAAAAACGACGCAATTGGAGGGGACAAAAGTTGTTTACAATGGCTGGTGTTTATCTTACAAAGCACAATTATTTTAAAGCTATGGGATATGCCGTGATGTCTACAATCTTAAATCCTATATATGTTTTATCAAAAATTCAAACATACAATCTTGTCAAGAGGGGATAATGACAGTAGTAAATTATAAATTAGACAGGTTTTTTGAATATTTTCATTCAAAAGGATTCGATCTTCTTGTATTGCGTGGATACGAGGGGTTGCCACAGGAATATGGAGGGGACCTGGATTTAGAAATTCCAAAAGATCAATATCGCAGATACATCAGAGAATTAATAAATTTTGCTAAAATGGAAGAATTACAACTTTTCAAATATGTATACCGACCTCACGTCACAAGTTTTAAATTTTTTCGGAAATCTGGAGGAGTGATCGAAAGATTTATTTTAGATATCGCAAGCCAAGGTGGAAGTTGGTATGGATGCACGTATTTGACGAATGAAGAATTATTTTATGCTAGTAACAAGCTTGAACTTTGGCGAGTGCCATGTTTGTTACATGAACTTGTTCTGAAAATATTTACGAATATGTTAATCGGTTCGAAACCTCCATACAAATACTTCTGTGAAATCAAACAAGAACTTCCATTAATTAAAAATGAATTCATGGAGTTTGTTTATGAACGGTTTCCTAAAGTAAATGTCGAAAAATTATATTCTGCCTTGATCGAAAGTGATACACTCACATTAAAAAACATGATTCCAAAAATGAAAAGAAAACTTTTGATGAGGAGTTTTAAGCAAAATAACATAAAGTTTTTTAGGCAAGTGTTAGCTACAATATTTAGCGAACTATATTTTTACTTGCAAAAAAATGGAATGGTGATAGGGATAAATTGTTCCTATTTACCAAAGCAAGAGAGAAGTAGATGGAAGAAGGAAATAGAGTTGACAATGGGGCATATTTGGAAAAAGGTTGATTTGTGTAATATAGGGGAAATGACAAGGTGGGCGCATTTGCTTTCAAGAGCTGTGATGCAACTGGAAATGTTTCGAGACCGTCTAATTTGGATTTGGACTGATGACACAAAGTCATGTGGGCGATGCGATGGCATGATAATATGTACCCCAAGAGGTAAAATAGATAACGATCCTCAAACCGATATCCTCAAATTGATTGAAATATCCTCAAACTCGTCTTTAGGATTGGTATCCTATTGGCTGTACAATACACTGATCCAAAGAACAAGGAAGCGCTTTAAATCCAGACTATACAGAAACTTTTTGTTTTCTTTGTTAGGCTACAGAGAAATATATAGCTATTTAGTTCAGGAAAAACAAGGGGAGGATAATAATGGGACCGCGTAAGTTTCCCTCAATGCGTTTTGTGGGTGATCGACATCGTTACCTGCTTAACTTGGTAAAAGGAAAAGAAGTTCTGCATGTCGGTTGTGCACAGTTTGCGGATCAAATAAATAGAAATCTACATGTAAAAGTGACGGAGGTTGCTAAATATGCGTTAGGTATAGATATAGATCACCAAGGTATTGAGTGTTTAAAGAGGCTAGGGCAAGAGGTAAGAGTGTGCAATGCCTTAAATATGGCAGAGGAAATAGATGATAAGTTTGATGTGGTGTTAATTCCTGAGGTGCTAGAGCACATAGGTTGTCCTTTGTGTGTATTGAAACAAGCTAGAAAATTAATAAAAAAAGGGGGGATGGTGATTGTTAGTGGCCCCAATAGTTTCTCACTAAGAAGGTGGATATGGGCAATTGTAGGGAGAGAGGCCGAGTCTGAAGATCATCGATTTACTTTTCATCCATCAGGATTAATGCTTTTGTGCCAAGATGCAGGTTTAAATAACGTCGTGAGGCTTTATTCAGCACTTGAATCATCTCATTTTTCTTCAGTTCGTCATCGTCTTTCAAATCTTTTATTACGTCCTATATTTCAGTTCTTTCCCCATTTTTCAGATTCAATAATCGTTGTCGCTGTAGATGACATATGAGTAAGAATAGTACAAAAGGATTAATTGTAGCCATTATGGGACCTGACGGTGCAGGAAAAACAGCACTCGTTGAAGGTTTGAAACATGAGCTATCCACAGTTTTCCAACAGGTAGAGATTTTTCATTTTAGACCCAGGATTTTTCACAGTAAAAAACCTGGAGCTAAAGTCATCGACCCACATGGAAAACCTCTACGGTCATGGGAAACTTCTATTCTAAAACTATTTTATTACATGTTAGATTATATTTTGGGTTTTTTTCTATGTATTTGGCCCTTGCTCAGACGTTCTACCCTTGTGGTTTTTGACCGCTATTATTACGATCTATTGGTAGACCCCAAACGCTACCGATATGGCGGGCCAATGGGACTGGTGGCGGTGGTAGCAAAGTTAATTCCTAAGCCAGATTTAATCCTGATCCTTGATGTGCCGGTGGACAGACTTTTGCAACGCAAACAAGAGGTAACTCGGGACACACTTTTAAAACTGCGTAAAGCATATGTGAAGATGGCTACTACACTGCCTAATGCTGTAATTCTGAATGGAGCAGTTCCCGCTTTTGAGGTAGTTCAGCAGGCACGTGGTATAATTTTGGATTGGCTTCATAAACAAAATCTATCACGTTGTGGAAAGTGCTACTCGACGACTAAAGAGAAAGAGGAAAATCTGCGTTGGCTCAGTCAAGTTTTAGGAACGCAGATAGAGCCAAATTCATGTCGAGAGACTCATGCTGTTTTCCATCTGCCTGATGGCCGCGCTTATCTTTGGCCTCTGGATTCAGAAGCAGCATTTGTCAAAGGGCTAAACTTGTATCAACCTCAAAATTTAATCGCCCGTTTAGCGTGGAAAGGGTTTCATTATTTTACTGTTTTATCAGACGTTCCACGATGGATATTGCCGAAAGTTTGTTTGCAATGGAACGATGTAAAAGAAGGAGAAACGCTAACATTCATTGAACACATTAAAAACATTTTTGACTGTGATGATTTGACACTGGCGATAGCCTTGGGTACTCCTAAATCAGAACGCAAACCTATCCTCCAGATCATGTCACCCAATGGTAAGGTCCTGGGTTATGTGAAATTAGGATGGAATGATGTGACAAATCGTTTGGTTTCTAACGAGATCAAAGCACTGCAAATGATGGCGGAGCAGCGATTACCTTTTCAAGTACCGCGTCTTTTGTATGCCGGTCAGTGGGGAGAGCAATTTCTGTGTATTCAAACACCACCTTCAGAGAAAACGAAGGGAGCGCATTGGAATTTAGATAAACGATACTTGAGCGGGCTAAGGTCTTTAAGCCAAATTAATCGCCTTGACAATAGATTGCGGGAAAGTGTCTTTTGGCAAAATATTATGGAACGGAGAAAACTCATCAAGAATTCTTATTGGCGCCATGCTATTGATGTGGGTATACAAGAGGTTCAGACATCACTTATACTTAATGGACAAAAAGTTCCTTTTCATTTTTGCCATGGTGATTTCGCCCCTTGGAATGTCGCTATAATAGATAAGGATGACACGGTGTTCTTATTTGATTGGGAATACGCACAATGGGAAGCTCCTGCAGGGTACGATCTGTACCATTGGATTGTGAGCACACTTTGGCTTCTAAAGAAAGAATCACCTGCTAAAATAATCAGCGAAGTAAAGGGGGTGATTGAAGCATCATTTGTCCAAGAATATTTCAAAGTTGCTGGTGTAACCGAATCTGACTTATTGGTCTTATTTTTACTCTACTTGCTTGATCGTTTTTCCTTGTATGCTGCGAGAGAACCACAGGCATTTGATAATCTGAAACTTTACGCTAATCTAATTTGGCTTTCTGTGAACTATGAAACGTCTTAAGGTTCTCATCTCTGCTTATGCCTGCGAGCCGGGTAAAGGATCGGAACCCGGAGTTGGGTGGAATTGGGTACTTCAGCTAGCCCAGCATCATGAAGTTTGGGTCATCACCCGGGCTAATAACCGTATGGCGATTGAGCAGATTACGGGAAGTAAGCCGCTCCCGAACATACATTGGATTTACTTTGATCTTCCGGGATGGGCGCGATTCTGGAAAAAAGGTCAACGTGGAATACGCTTGTACTACTACCTGTGGCAAATTGGTGCTTATTTTCTCGGAAAACGTTTCCATGATTCTATTGGTTTTGATATTGTGCACCATGTAACATTCGTCACGTATTGGATGCCCAGTTTTCTTTCTCTGCTGCCGGTACGCTTTGTGTGGGGACCGGTTGGTGGAGGAGAATCTACACCAAAGGCAATGTTCGAGGCTCTATCGTGGAAAGGAAAGCTATATGAAGTTACTCGAACAGTCGTTCGTTGGTTGGGGGAACATAATCCCTTTGTTAGAATAACTGCGCGTCGCGCTCAACTGGTACTGGCAACATCATCAGAAACTGAACAGAGATTACGACTTATGGGATGTCGTTCCATTAGGATACTATCTCAGGTGGCTTTACCGATAGAGGAAATTGAGTTTTTATCGAAGTTACAGCCAAGTTCTTCTACCCCATTCCGATTGATCAGTCTTGGTCGTCTTTTACAATTAAAAGGTTTTCATTTAGGTCTGGAGGCTTTCGCTGTCTTTCAACAAAAGTTCCCTGACAGTGAATACTGGGTGATTGGCGATGGCCCGGAACGGAATCACTTAGAAAGTCTGGCAAAAAAGTTAGGAGTGTCGAATAAAGTGAAGTTTTGGGGAGCTTTATCCAGAGAAGAGGTTTTTGAAAAACTGGCTAATTGCCATGTACTGGTTCATCCCAGTTTACACGAGTCTGGTGGTTGGGTGTGTGTGGAGGCTATGGCTGCCGGTCGTCCAGTGATCTGTTTGGCATTGGGAGGGACCGCTCTTCAAGTAACCGCAGAAACAGGATATTGCATCTCCCCCCATTCTCATAAACAGGTGGTGAAAGATATGGCGGAGGCGATGTACACTCTGGCAAGAAATCGGGAGTTACGAAAACAGATGGAGAAGGCGGCACGATGGCGAGTAAGAGAGCATTTTTCTTGGGAAAAGAAAGGCGAGTTGATGAACCGTCTGTATAGGGATATTATGACTGGTTTCCTATGCTTTTTTTGATTGGCTAATTTTTTACCAAGAGTAAACGGGGAATTAATTCAGAAAATGATTTAATCGTAGATAAAGAATGGTAACTGTTGAGAGGGTAGCAGACAACGCTACTCACTAAAAGTAAAAGCGAGAAACGCATCGAAGAAAGAT
Organism: Calditrichota bacterium; assembly: GCA_003695285.1. GTDB lineage: Bacteria > Calditrichota > Calditrichia > RBG-13-44-9 > J075 > J075. The sequence continues at coordinate 3,446 of RFIL01000210.1, read as the reverse complement.
CGTCCTATGCATAGTGTCGAAATGAAGAAGATTATCCTATCCCTCCTTTTTCTTCCAGCTATAGCCTTTGCTATAAATTTTTGGCTCGGATTGATCACTAGCGGAGTAATGTTAGTTAGCATCGCCATTATTCTCCAAATACATAAATTGGACAGGATATTTTTAGGCTTCCTAAGCTTGATCCTTATTGGCTACGCATTTGGAGGGAAAGGGTTTGCCTATTTGGGAATTTATCCAGTTTTTGTGGGAGAAGTGGCTCTGTCATTGGGAGTAATTAGCATTATAGCTTATTTTCTTGTTGGTAAAACGAGATTTGCTCCTCCTCCTTTAGGAATGCCTTTAAGTTTCTTGATCGGTTTAGGTATCTTACGATTAATATATGATCTTCCCCACTATGGAATATTTGCTCTACGTGATGGGGTTATCTGGGGGTATTCTCTTTTTGCTATTGTGAGTTTTTGGGCATTAAATAATCGAATGAGCATTATAGAAGTTCCAGTGTGGTTTGCAAAATGGATTCCCTATTTTCTTCTTCTTACTCCAATTGTTTTTTTAGTCTTCCGATTAAAGTATCAGATCCTGCCTCGATGGCCCTGGGGGCCTGAAGGAGGAGTTCCAATATTAAATCCGAAAGGAGGAGATATTGCTGTTCACCTTTCTGGTATTATGGCATTTCTAATAGTGGGTCTATATCAAGAAAAGAGACAGACGCTATCAATTAGAAATTGGATTATGTGGACACTTTGGTTAATCTGCTTTGTCATGATTGGAACTACCGGGCGCGCGGCTTTTTTGACAGTGAGCTTTTCATTGTTAATGATAGGCTTATTCCGTTCATTTCGTCAGTGGCTGAAAGTAATTTTTGTTATGGGTATTGTTCTAATTGGTATGGAAGCTTTCGATATTAGTTTTGACGTAGGGATACCTCGGAAAATTTCTACTGAACAAATTATAGACAATATTAGAAGCGTGTTTGGTGAAACGCAGTCCAGTAATTTAGAAGGTTCAAAACGCTGGCGTTTGCGATGGTGGAAGACAATTATTAGTTACACGTTCTATGGAAACTATTTTTGGACTGGTAAGGGTTTTGGTATTAACCTGGCAGATGATGATGGGTTTCAAGTAGCTGCCGACCATTCTCTGCGAAGTCCACATAATAGTCATTTAACGTTTTTGGCTCGCATGGGAGTGCCAGGATTTTTTTTATGGGTGATTTTACAACTGGGGTTTGCCGGCAAATTGTTCTACTTTTATAAAAAAGCAAAACAAAAGCGGATGGATGTTTTGGCAAATTTGAATCTTTGGATATTGATCTATTGGGCAGCTTTTATGATAAATGGAGCTTTCGATGTTTTTTTGGAGGGACCTCAAGGAGGGATCTGGTTCTGGAGTGTGTTTGGTTATGGTCTGGCATTGATCAACTATCAAAATCGGCTTTATCGATCAAATAGAGTTATAAAATCGAACTTAGCTCTACAAAACCAAATAGCATAAAGCCGTTATAATCGCGTTTTTTAACTGATAATTATCTCCAAAAAACCCGAAAGATATGGAAATAGAGAGGAAGGCATGTCCTATAGATCGAATGTTAGTTGTCCTCTTTGCCAAGCGCAACCATTAATAGCCTATTGGCCGAATTTGAAATTTTCTAAGTGCACATCTTGTGGCCTGGTCTTTCGTAATCCAATGCCTTCTTATGAAGAACTCCAGGCTTTGTATGAACATAGTTGGAAGCATCCGGAACATCATCAAGAGGAAACCGGTGGTACGACGTTAGAGTTGGCAAGAACGTATACCAGAAAGTTGTTAAGTTCACTGGGACGTTCAGATTTTTCTGGGACTAAAGTATTGGATTTTGGTGCCGGCCGGGGAATGATGTTGCGGGTACTTTCAGAAGTTGGAGCCTGTGTTATTGGAGTGGAACCCTTTGGGTTTGAGAAACTCAAAAAACAGGGGTTTCAAGCTTATCAATCTCTGGAAGAAGTTGCCGACAAGGATTTTGATGGCATCATTACCATTGATGTCATAGAACATCTCTTTAACCCGTGGGCTACATTGAGAGAACTGCACAAAATCCTTAAACCAGGAGGTTGGATACATGTGGCTACTCCCAATGTTGGAGGGTTGAATGCAAAATTTAGTCAAGAAAATTGGGGCGAAGCCCGAAAGGCCGGGCATCTTGTTTTCTTTGATTCTCGAAGTATAGAACTTATGTTCCAGAAATGCGGTTTTAGTCGAATCAAAAGACTTCATTGGAAAATTCGATATACCAGAAGCCCTTTCAAGTCTATTTTTCATTATGCATTGCAATATGCAGGTTGGGATGGAGAACTTCGCTATCTGGCATGGAAAATGTAACCGGTACACTGAAAAAGCTGTTTGCCTTACCCTCTTAGCAGGATGTACACGTAACTGTAGAAAGAAGAATCGAGTTTATGAGTATGCGGATTCTCCTCGCGCATAATTTTTATCAACAATCCGGCGGGGAGGATGTAGTATTTTATGCCGAAACCGAGCTACTACGCCGCCACGGGCACGAAGTGCGGCATTATACAGAGCATAATGATCGTATTCGACAGATGAGCCGCCCCCGGCTGTTCCGGGAAACGCTCTGGTCAACTGCAACGCTCAGGCATCTGAAACGGCTTCTGAAGGAGTGGCAACCGGATGTGGTACACTTTCACAATACCTTTCCCTTAATTTCCCCGGCGGCTTATTATGCCTGTCGTCGAGTCGGAGTTCCGGTGGTGCAAACCCTGCATAATTATCGACTCCTGTGTCCTGCGGCGACCTTTTACCGTTCCGGGAAGGTATGTGAAGCGTGTTTGCGAAAAACTCCTCCTCTTCCATCGGTGCAGTGGGCCTGTTATCGAAATTCCCGAATTCAGAGTTTGGTAGTAGTTTTGCTACTTTCTTTTCACCGGGCATTGGGGACATGGAAAAAACAGGTGGATGCCTATATTTCATTAACCGACTTCGCCCGTCGAAAATTCATTGAAGGAGGTATTCCCGGTGAAAAAATCCTGGTAAAGCCGAACTTTCTCCTGCCCGATCCGGGAAAGGGAAAAAGCGCCGCCGGGGATTATGCACTTTTTGTGGGACGCTTTTCTCCCGAAAAAGGAATTTCGATCCTTCTCCAGGCCTGGTGCCGGATGAACAATATTCCGCTCAAAGTCGCCGGCGACGGGCCTATGGGAGAGGAAATCCGGAAGTATGTGACGGATAATGATCTGAAAACGGTCGAGTGTGTGGGAAAATGTTCGCATGAGGCGGTTCTTGGATTAATGAAGAATGCCCGATTCCTGGTTTTTCCCTCTCAATGGTATGAGGGATTTCCCATGACCATCGCCGAAGCCTTTGCTTGTGGTCTTCCGGTCATTGCCTCGAACCTGGGAGCAATGGCCGAAATCATCGACGATGGCAGAACTGGCCTTCTGTTCAATCCC
>RFIL01000209.1 GCA_003695285.1 Calditrichota bacterium | reverse complement strand
CGCAATGAGCAGGGAGTTGCGGTATCCAGTGGTATCTATGTCTATCGTTTTGAGGCAGGAGATTTCCGAAAAGATTACAAGATGATTCTGTTGAAATAATATCCTGTCGTAGTAAGATACAAAAAGCCCCGACGAGTTATCGTCGGGGCTTTTTTTTGGAGGCACAATTTTTTTATGAACTATTTGGCTCCGTTGTCCTTGATATTGGGAGTTAACACCCCTTTTTTAGCACAAGTTGGGCAGATACCGCGCAAGTATCTTAAATTCTCCGGAGACTCAATGAATTGATCGAGCAGTTGCCAATATTCTTCATCATCTCTAATTTGATTACAGGAAGCACAGACCGGAATCATATTTCCCAGTTTCTTAATCTGACTTTGCAGGTTCTTAACTTCTGCAAATAATCGCATTTTGGTGTGTTTCCCCTGTTCTTTTTCGGTAAGGTTGGTGATGCTGATCAGGGTAGCGGGTTTTCCTTCCCAGTCAATCAAAGTGGCTCGAATTTCCGCTTCCACCTGTTTTCCATCGAAGGTTAATAACTGGGTACGGAAAAATTCGGAGCGATTTTCAAACAGATTATCCAGTTCATTTAAAGCCTGTTCTCGTTTATCTGCAGGGATAAATTGGATGAAACTTTTCCCCTGCAGCGCGGCTTTTTCAGCATTAAATAATTGCCAGGCGGCGGAATTTGACCAGATAATGATCCCGGTAATGTTTTGAATTAGAACCGGGTGCCCGGTGGTTTCAATAAGTTTCTGGAATTGCTGTTGGTACCCCTGGATGATTTCATTATCTCTGGCAGGTTGGATTACTTCTCGGACGACCAACCGCAGGCATGGTTGAGATTGGTAAAGGAGAGGGGTTGCCAGAACTTCACACAGGGCTTCTGTTTCATCAAACTTTCGAAAACGAACGCGGATAGATTCTTCATGTTTTCCGTTTTGCGATTGATGCTGAAGATAATCTTTTAAGGTAAGAACATCATCCTGATGCACCAGTTCCAGGAGAGGCTTGTCCAGTAATTGGGAAAAGTCCATGGCTCCCAGGAGTTTCCCAAAATTCCGATTGACATATACCAGCTTCTCCCTGGAGTAGAGAGCAATTGCTTCCGGAGAATGTTCCAGAAGATTTTTAAGCGTTCGTTCCTGGGCGCGTACCAATTTCTGCAGTTTTTTCTGCTGAGTGATATCGCGAGCAATACCGATGGCTCCCGAAACCTTTTCGTTAATGAATTGAGGTTTTAAGGTGAATTCACCGAAAGCATACTGCTCGTTAGCAAGACGAAACTGTAACTCCATCGTCGGGGGAGATTCACCCTGTAATACAGACTGAAAATTCCGTAAAGCTTTCGAGGCATCATCCGGATGGATGAGTTGAGTAAATGGTTTTTCAATCCAGTCGGTAATTTTCCAACCCGTCACTTTTGTAAAAGCGGAACTCAAATAAGTGAAACTTCCATCCAGGGAAAGTGAAAAAACAATGTCCGGGGTGTTTTCGACAAACGTTCTTAATCGTTGTTCAGAACTACGCAACACATCCAGTGTTTTATTATGTTCGTGTTCCTGTTTCAGATCTTGCGAAATGTCGCGCATGGCAGCGGTAAAAAAGGTCTGAGTGGCGACTTTACATTCGGTAATACTCATTTCAAGGGGGAAAATGGTGCCGTCTTTTTTCAACCCTTCCAGGTTTAACCGTTGTCCCAGTGCTCTGGATTTGCCGGTTCTAATATATCGTTCCATCCCTTTTTGATGTTGTTCCCGATATTTGGGGGGCATTAACTCCTGAACATTCTTTCCAATCAACTCTTCTTCTTTATATTTAAAAAGATCCAGAATGTGTTGATTGACCAGGATAATTTTGCCTTTGTCATCGATTGTGATAATCCCTTCGGCCACAGTATCCAGCACAGCATGGAATAATTTAATCGATTCAATGGCGGTATCCTGGGCTACCTGAAGCTCTTCCTTCATTTCTTCCAGATGCTGATTCTTTTCGGAGATTTGACTATAGAGCGTCTGGAAGTGATTTAATTTAGCGAGGAAGATGGAACGGAGTTGTTCACTGTTGAGAAGACTGATTTTGCTTTGATCCAGAAGATGATCCGGCAACATGTAGATGACCACTGCAAAGGTGGAGAGTAAGCGATAGGTCTCGCCGATCTCCAGATACGCATCATTGTAGAAATTTCTCGCCTGGGATTGCCCCACCAAACTTTCCAGGTAGGCATAAAAACGCAGGGATAGCTTCTGAAGCAGACTCACCCACTCGGATGGGGATTCGGGCAAATTTTGTCGGAGTTTAAAAGGGATAGGTTTTCCCTGAACATCGGGCACCCGATAAATCCATTCTCCCAGTTCGTTGAGGAATGTGTTTTCCGTATCCTGAAGATGATGCACCACTTTCATCAATAAGAATTTTAAAAACAAATGACAGAGGAGAAATTCCTGTTTGTCTTGAATTTCAAAAATCAATCGAAAGTTGTTGAGATCCATTAACGGCTCATAACGGTATTTTACCGTCTTTCGGAGTTGGGTACGGGTATATTTTTGCAGTCCGTCCTTTTCGACCAGATAATCTTCAATTTTTAAATATATACCGGGCAATTCTTTCAGTTGATACGTTGCCGGAAGTTCTTTATAGCGGGCAATGGCGGACATGATGGTTGTTGCCCTTTTGGGATTTGAAACCTGTCCTTCCAGAAACTGGATTAGTTTTCTGGCCATGGCAACGTGTAAATCACCATCTTGATGCTGAACGTTTTCTTCAGCGACCTGTTTTTTAAACCACTGGAACATAGCTATGTCTCTTTATTTTATGTCTAACTAATTAAAACAATATTCATGCCATTTTTAGACAAGATATAGTATTGTAATAGGTTAAAAATTTTAAAAACGGGATTCGTGTTTTTAATCAACAATTTCAAGATAAGAAATTGGAAATGAAAGTGTTGGAATGGGGAAATTTTCTTAGCAGCGGTTGGCCAGATTTTTTGAGCGGTACCAATTAAATGGCAAAAAGTGAAAATTTTGCACAGGGTCAGGGGGCTCTGGGAGGTGGTTTTACCTTTTGTTGTGCGGAGGTTGCACTCAATTTTCGTGGTTTTTTTAACCATCCCTCAGTGATTTCTTTTACCCGTTTCAGAAAGGATATTTGTTCTGGTATCGCACTATTCTGAAGTCGATGATACGCCTCTCGATAATCATCCAATGTAATCCGGTATTTTTGAAACAACTCCCTCAATAAGCTCCCTTTAATTGAGTCCGGCTGATTGAGATATAGGATTACTTTTGTTCTCGCTATCACGGTATCCCAGGGGACCTCATTCCACCGTGCTGACTGTGAATGGGCATTTTGTATAACGAAAAAGTTCAGAATCATAGAAAAAGTTAAGAGTTTTATAAGGGACATTTGGTTCTTCATGGCTATTCTTTGTTCAGGTTCCAGATTTGAATATAATACAATATTCTCTAAAAATTGTACCATAGAAAAAAGTATTTAAAATTCATGGTTCCAGGTAGGAGATAATTACTCAATTATTTAATTCGGGAATTTTAGTCCATTGGATTCATTAAAACAGCCATGAAAAAAATTGTTTTTCAGGTATGTTGCGGTTAAATTAGTTCAGGATAAGTTGTCTTGAAAATTAAAGAAAAAAGGCCCAGAGATCATATTGCCTACCGAAAATGATAGTTTGAATTGGTACCGTTTGACATACTTGCTAAAAGTGAACTTCATTAAATCTCTGTAATAAAGCTTACGGTGACGGACGTTATATTCATTAATACTTTATAAGCAATGCGTCGAATATAGGAGTAACTTATTTTCAATTTCATGAAAAAAAAGTGGGATTACTGAGAGAACTTAATTCTACTTTTATCTTATAATGTAAAAGATATTTTGTAAAGCATGTTTTAATACAAGGGAGTTTTCTTATGAAGTTTATCCGAATCATCCCCTTCATCATTACATTCTTGCTGGTTTCCAACCTTGTATATGGATTTGGAAAGAATAAAGTCCAGTATAAAAATTTCGAATGGTATTTTATCCAGTCTCGTCATTTTGATATTTATTTCTATGAGGGGGGGCAGGAATTGGCCGAGTTTACCGCAGAAGTTGCGGAAAGTGCCTATGTCCAGCTGAAACGGGATTTCAAATTTGATATCCGGGAACGGATAGTCTTTATTCTTTACAATTCGCATAACGACTGGCAACAGACGAATGTAGTGATATCCTATCTGGAAGAGGGTATTGGAGGGGTAACGGAGCTATACAAGAATCGAATTGTAGTGCCCTTTGAAGGAAACTACGCTCAATTTCGTCATGTGATTCATCATGAGCTGGTTCATGCTGTGATGAATGATATGCTTTATGGAGGGTCCATTCAGTCCTTATTGGTGGGGGAAGTGTCTCCGGCACCAATATGGTTTGCAGAGGGGCTCGCGGAATTCCAATCCAATGGCTGGACCACTCAAATCGATATGATCGTACGAGATGCAGTGTTGAACAATTACATGCCGGATTTGCGAAACCTTCAATATTACCTGGTTTATCAGGGTGGTGCTTCGGTCTTTAAATACATTGCAACCACGTATGGCCGAGGTAAGATTGGGGAGATGATGCATAAGATGAGGGGGAAGGTAAGTTTTGAACGGGTATTGCGATCAGCTGTTGGAATCGGCTATGAAGAATTTACTCATCGCTGGCATCGATATTTAAAACGGCAGTACTGGCCGGATATTGCGGATCGAAAAGAACCCCTGGAGTTGGGTAAACAATTAACCTATCATCGCCGAATCCAAAATTTTCTGAATGTCAGCCCTACTATTTCTCCCAATGGCGATAAGATTGCCTTCATTTCCGATCGTCGGGGATATCAAAATATTTATTTAATGTCTGCCATTGATGGAAAATTATTGAAAACCCTGGTGAAAGGGCAGCGTTCTCAGAGTTTTGAGGAACTCCACTTCCTCCGACCGGGGATGAGTTTTAGTCCCGATGGGAAGCAGGTTGTATTTGCGGCTAAAAATGGTCCCCGGGATGCCATCTACGTGGTTAATATCAAAAATAAAAAAGTGAAAAAATATGATCTGGATCTGGATGGTGCCTTTACGACCTCCTGGTCTCCTGATGGTGAGAAGATTGCTTTTGTGGGAAACAAAAATGAAAAAAGCGATCTCTTTGTGTTACAT
>RFIL01000026.1 GCA_003695285.1 Calditrichota bacterium | reverse complement strand
GATTTCCGCCGGGGAATATTGATAAGGATTAAATCCGTTGGCAGAGACCGCCCCATCCCATAAATAGCGGTAGTAATCATCTTCCAGAATGGGGGAGGAAAAAAACATCAAAACGCGAACCACCAAACCGAGCAGGAGAATCAAGAGGAGTTTTTGGGATGTGTATCTTGAATATGCAAATGTAAGAAACAGGAAGGCAAAACTCACACCAGCAAAAAGGTATGCAAAGAAGAAGAAAAAGAATAAGGTTGGGGTTAGATTATCCAGAAGCTGGAGGTTGGGGGACAGGAAGATGATAATGAGTGGAAACGATAGGAATACCAGGATTCCCGGGACCAGGAAATATGGTGAGCGGATAAATTCCGGTAGCGATTGAAAAACTTTTTGTAAACCGATGAAGCCACGGTTGTCAGTGGCGGTTTCATGAGATTGGGACATGAATCATACCCACCGGTACCTATCTTCTCTGCCCGTAAAGAGAGGACAGTGAAATATAGTAAAACCCGACCATGAAGAGTACAAAGAAGGGCATGGAATAATAAATATTCTGGCTGAGGAAATAAGCCCATCCATAGGTAAAGTATCCCGCCATCAATAATTCGAAAATGTGTTGATAGCTTTTTCCGGGGCGATAAAATTTTTTCTTCCAGGTACCGCGTTTGCCCTCCAGGCGGTATTTGGGAGTTCTGTTAAATTCACTTTGATGGCCTAACAGGGCTTCCAGGGCTGCACGACCATTGTTGATTGAGAGTCCGATTCCTAATGCCATCAAAAACGGCAGGTAAAGTACATGGGGCCAGAGTTTACCCAGGGAATCTTTAATCGTCACCGAGTAGTATACCACCACCGAGAGGGTTGCAGACAGGAAAACCAGAAAATAAATAATCACCAATTTCCAGGGCACGACTCCCATCTCAATATGTATCTTGACGATTGGCACCAACAAAAAGGCAGGTATTGACATGATCAGGTATGCGAAGTTGTTGGAAAGGTGGATGATGGCTTCCATTCGGATGTGAAGTGGGAAATTGGATTTCCAGATTTTGCGATACAGTTTCAGGGCAGTCTGCACAGAGCCTTTTGCCCAGCGGTGTTGTTGTCCCTTATAAGCATTCATCTCAGCCGGGAGTTCCGCCGGAGCCACCACATGTGGGAGAAAAAGGAATTTCCATCCGGCTAATTGAGCCCGATAACTTAAATCCAGGTCCTCGGTTAGCGTGTCATGCTGCCAACCTCCGGCATCATAGATGGCCTGTTTTCGCCAGACGCCAGCAGTTCCATTGAAATTAAAGAACCGTCCTGAGCGATGTCGTGCCAGATGTTCAATTAGAAAATGGGCATCCAGAAAAATTGCCTGTAGTTGGGTTAATAAAGAATAATTTCGATTAATATGTCCCCACCGAGCCTGAACCATCCCAATTCCCGGTTGCATGAGATGTGGAATCGTTTGTTTTAGGAAATCCGGATCCGGTACAAAGTCTGCATCAAAAATGGCAATATACTCGGCAGCGGTTCTTTCCAGCCCATAACTTAAAGCTCCGGCTTTAAATCCCTCGCGATTGGGGCGCCTAAGATGATCGATCTGATATCCCTTGCTCCGAAGTAAGGCAACTAATTTTTCTGCCAGACGTGAGGTGCTATCGGTGGAATCATCCAGCACCTGAATATGTAATTTCTCCCGGGGATAATCTAACTGAACCGTAGCTTTTAATAATCTTTTTAAAACATACTTTTCATTATAAATCGGTAACTGAACCGTTACCAGGGGCCATTCATCGGGAATGGGGGGATTTGGCAAGGGATTCTTTTTGTATTTTCGGTAAAGATACAATAAGTAATATTTATGAATACCAAATAAGCCCAGAACAATTAAGGTTAAGATATAAAGAGTGAGTAAAACCACCTGCATCATTCACAGTTCTCCAGTTACTTCAACACACTTTCTCTGCATGGGAAAAAAATATTTAAAGCAAAGTATATTAACGAGCATAAGACCAATATGCAAAATTTTTTTAAAACTCTTAAAGCCGTTTTAGTTAAGTTTGATAGAAAAAATGCTCATCCGGCTAACAGATGAGAAGTATGGAGAAGAAACTGTTGAAAATCATCACAAAACTATAAATTTTCCTGATGCATTGTGTGAAATAATTGCTGATTGTTGGCAATCGTAGCTTTTGTTGATAAAAATAAATACAATTAAGTCTTTATGAGTTGAAAAAATATTGCTACTTTGTTTGGATCAAAACGATTATATAAACATATTAATTTATTCATGAACGTGTTAGAGAATTCAAAAGAATAATTGAGTATGATACTGGCCACTTTTTCATACCAGCTTTCGGAAGTTATCGGGGATGAACAATTAAAGAAAGTAACCCCGGCGATCAGTCAACGAATAGCTGAAGAAACAGGAATAAAGGAATGGCTGTTTCTGGGATACGGATGTTGTTTGGAATTTTTTTTGGTGTTGGACAAAGGGGAGGAAGCAGAGCTTTTCTGGGATTCTCATCTTGCCTCCCTCATCCCCTCGGTGAAAGTAGTAAATGCTTTTGCTCGAGAAGGTAGAGATACGGTGCAATATTTCCTCACTATTGCCTCGGGTATTGGGGGCAACATTGATGGAAAGCGAAAGTTAGAATTGCTGCAGGAATCTTACACACAGGGAACTGAAGAGGGGCATATTGGGCCGGTTTTACATCGATTGTTTCAAAGGGGAATCCTGTTATATGAAAAAATTCGACAGGAGACTTCTTTCTTTCGATGTGCGGTTGAGCGGGAGTCTGTGATTCGAGAAATTGTAGAAAAAGTTGTTTCTCCTTTAAACAGGATAACAACCTATATTATTGGAGCGGACCCTGCCTTGCAAGCGCTTGTAGAAGAATTGAGGATTGGCGGGTGTCAAAAGTTCTTTTTTGGAGGGAACACGAATTTCAATTCAGAAATATTTATCGAACAGCGATGGAAGGGGATCATTCTTGCTCCCTCAAATAGTATTCCGGAGACATCGGATGTTATCATTTTGTTTAAGAAATCTTCAAATGTCAATCTAACAGAGAGCCTTCCAAGGTTATTGAAACGCAGGAAGAACAAACAACTCCTTTTCTTTGATTTTACAGATGATCCATGGATTCATTCATTGAAGAAGAAATATCAAAATTTTTTTGTTTATACCTCCTCGGAAATTCAACAGGTTATTGATAAAAACAAAAAAGTACAACAGGGTATTCTGGACGAAATTTTACCCTGGATAGAGGAGGAAGTAAGTGAGTTTTATGAATGGTATCATAGTGAACAGCGGTATCAATTTGCCGGGATTATTGGTTCCACTCCGGAAATGCAACGGATTTTCGAGATGATTTCGCGTATCGCCCGGAGTGACATCACCGTGTTAATTGATGGAGAGAGCGGAACCGGAAAAGAGTTGGTTGCCCGGGCCATCCATCAATTAAGTCGACGAGCGGATAAACCCTTTGTGGTGGTGAATTGCGGTGCCATCCCGGAACAATTGCTGGAAAGTGAGCTCTTCGGGCATTTAAGGGGAAGTTTTACGGGTGCCATCGCTGATAAAAAAGGGTTATTCGAAATGGCTAACCATGGCACTATTTTTCTTGATGAGATTGGTGAACTTCCCCAACATCTTCAGGTAAAGTTGTTACGGGTATTACAGTTCGGGGAAATTAAGCGAGTTGGTGGCAATGAAACCATTCATGTGGATACCCGATTAATTGCAGCCACCAATAAAAATCTGGAAAAAATGGTAGAAGATGGAATTTTTCGAAGCGATCTATACTATCGTTTAAATGTGATCCGAATGACCCTCCCACCCCTGCGAAACCGGAGGGATGATATTCCACTCCTCGCGGAGCATTTTGTTAAAAAATATGCTCGCAAGTTTCAAAAAGAGGTCCTTTTCTTCTCACCAAAGGCTTTGCAGATTCTGCAGCACTATCATTGGCCGGGGAATGTCCGCGAATTGGAAAATGTGATTGAACGAGCAGTAGCCCTGACAATTGGGACAACCATCACCGAAAACGACTTACCACCTCACCTCCGAGAGAGTTTTGAATTCGTCACCCCCACAGAAACGACTCAGGAAGGTTCGGCGCTCACCTTGAAAGAAATGGAGAAAAAGTTTATTCTGGAAACTCTGGAAGCCTGCAACTGGAATTATGATCAGGCTTCCAGGCGTCTGGCCATCGGTCGAACCACATTGTGGAGAAAGTTGAAAGAATATAACATTACCGAAGAGACTTCCCGTAAATCGGAATAACCATTTAGTTATCCTCATCTTATTTTCATTTTCCTATCCCGCAGGCATGTTTTCCTTTTAGTAATAAAGCCTACCGTGACCTTTTCTTCATCAGCGTCTGAAATCGTCCTCAAGATTTTGAATCGTCTTACCGAATATTGTTTTTGGTTTTTCGGATCTACAAAAATGAATGAACAAATTGTGAGTAAAGTTTTCAGGCGACCCAATTATTTGTAAAACGGATTTGATTATCAGATAGAACGCTCTT
>RFIL01000208.1 GCA_003695285.1 Calditrichota bacterium | reverse complement strand
TTTTCTTTCAACGTCATTTGAATGAAATTATCACTGAAACACGGAACGCTTTCACCGAGATAAGTGGAATTCACTATCAGGATTTTCAGGCGAATAACCCAGAAGCGGATTATCTGGTGGTTACTTATGGAATTCTGGGGGAATTATTTACCTCAGCCTTCACCCAGGTCGAAAAACAATATCAAAAATCGGTGGGGATCATTAAAATCTTTCAGACGAATCCCTTCCCGGAGCAGGAGTTATCACATCTATTAAAGAATAAAAAAGCCGTTCTGGTTCTGGAACCGCTCATGAGCTTCAACGGAGGGGAGGTTCCCTTAGCCGGAAAGCTTCGTGAGCTCATTGATCGTGCCGTTGAAAACGGGCTTCAGCGGAAAGGAGAGGTTGTCCATCCGGGGTATGCAACCATTCACAAGATTACCGAACGACCGGAGATATTCACTGCCATCGTTCCCCCGATGGCCATGTCGCTAAACTCCCGGGAAGTGGAAGCGCTGCTCCACAACATGCTGCCGGATGGGAAACGATTGAAAAAAGTGTTCACCGGTATCTCCTTTTACGGGGAACCGACACGAGTCCCCACGCTGGAGATTGTGCAGCAAAAAATCAAGAAATTTTATCCCGACTTACAGACACTCGAACTTTCAGTTGCCAAAAACGAACAGAAAGAGGCAACCCCCGCGGAGAATCAGTTTGTTCTGAGAATTAAATCCTATACCGGAACGGATTTACAAAATACGGTTGATTTATTCAGCAAAACTCTCACTTATGCAGGCTTCCGTGGGTTTTATTCACTACCGGAACAACCACTGAGTGAATTTTTCCAACACCAACATATTTCGATGAGTTTCCATCGTGAATCAGAATCCCAGAATATTTTACCTCAGTGGAGGGATGCGCTGATTGTCGATTCCCCTTCCCTGCTTACCAATTTGTCTGATTTGACAACTCGAGGCATCCTGATTGTAAATTCTTCTCTTCCACCTGAGATCCTGTGGCAGCACTTCCCGGAAAAAGTTAGGAAAATTATCCAGAGCCGAAAGATTCGGGTCTATTCTGTCAATGCACTGGAAATTGCCCGGGAAATAGCGACGCTGCCCGGATTGCTCAATGACCTTATCTGGCAGGTCTTATTGGGCGCCTATTTTACCGTCGATGAGCGCATCTCCGAAAGAGAGCGACGTGCACTCAGCAATAGTATCAAAAAGGTTCTTGAACAGCACTCAGAATTAAATGAGGTATTGATTTCCGAATTTAAGAAAGCATTCCAGGAAGGTGAAAAAGCGCTTCAATCCATACCCTATGAGGAATTTCCTCCTTTTGAAGATATTCCACCGGAAAGACCGGCTCCCTGGACTGTGCGACGCCTGGAAAGTGTTGATCATACCGTATATGATTTATCGGAATACTGGGAAAATTGCGGGTTCTTTTATGAAAACGATCAGACTTCAGAACTGCCGGCACATCCCATTTTCGGCAGTGGTGTAGTCCCCGCCGGTAGCAGTGCCTTCAAGGATTTAAGCCAATTCCGCTGGGAAATGCCGGTGTTACGGGCAGAAAGTTGCACGGCATGTGGATTATGCTGGACGCAATGTCCTGATGCTGCCATCCAGGGAACCATCCAGCATCTATCGGATCTGGTCGATTACGCCATGCAAAAAGCCCGCGAACAGGGTGAAGGGATGATTCAACTCCAGCGGATTTTAAAACAGCTTATTAAACAGGCCCAAACGATTTTCGCCAAAGATGATTTACACCAGTACCTCACTGCAGAAAAACTGCTTCAGGAAGCATTTGAACGATTGATTGAAAAAATGCAACCGGATGAATCGCAGGAAAAATCCTTCAGGAAAGAATTTGAACAATTAACCGTTCACCTGAATGGATTTCCTATCATTCGATCAGAGACATTTTTTGATAAAGCGGAGTCACAGGAGAAAGGAAGTGGGTTCATTTTCTCACTGAGTATCAATCCACAAAGCTGTAAAGCCTGTCACCTCTGCGTTGAAGTTTGTCCGGAAGATGCACTGGAAATGCAAATTCAAACCCCCTTGATGGTACAACAACACCAGCAGGTCTGGGAAACCATTCAGGAATTACCCGACATATCTGAAGAACAACTTGAAACCATTCTCTCCCCGGTCACAGAGGAATCAGAAGTGTTTCAATTGCTACGTAAGAAAATTTTCCATACGATTATCGGGGGAGATTCCGCGTTACCGGGGAGCGGAGTTAAACGCTCCCTGCGGCTGTTGACTTCCGCTGTAGAAGTTGTGATGCAGAAACGTTATCAACAGCTTCTCACCAGAATGTCTGAGTTGATACAATCTCTGGAGGATAAACTTCAGGGACGCTTAAAGGATACCTTTCGTGTCAATGATTTCGCCATTTTCGCCGAACAGTTGGAACAGATTCATGGACCCGAGGTGACTCCCAGCCAGTTAGCAGAGATTATCGAAAAGGAACATCCAACCGCCGGATTGGATCCCAAACAGCTTCGACAAATAAGCAAACTCGTCACTCAACTAAAGCATTTGAAACAGCTATATGAAAAGGGGATGCATGGTGATGGGCGAGCCCGATTGGCGATGGTGGTAAATGCCAGAGGGATATCACTCTGGAGTGCGGTTTTCCCATATAACCCCCTTCCCTACCCGGTTCTCCATCATTACGACGGCGATGTATTTTCTCTGGCAACCGGTTTATATGAAGGGATGCTTCAAAACATGGTCGAGGTGTTTAAAACACTTCGAATCGCCGAATTAATGCTTAGAGATGAATATAAACCTGCAGTGCATGACAGCTTTTTCAAACATTTTTCATCGGCAGAACTCACAGCCGAAGAGTTGGAAAGTTGTCCTCCCCTCATCATCGTGCTGGATGATGTAGCCCTTGCCCAGGTAGATATCCAGGGATTGAGTGAAATATTAACCGGAGAACGGAATATTAAAGTTGTTGTGGTCAATACGCTTCAAAACCTAACTCCGGAATCCCGTGGAATGGTTACTTCCTATGACACCAACTTTCCGGGTATCGCCGAACTTGGTTTATGGGCAGTCATGCAACATCATCCCTATGTGGCTCAAATCAGTGCCGGTTACCCCAACCACTTTCTGAGAAGTGTCATTAACGGCATCCGACAATGGCGACCGGCTTTGTTCCACATCTATGCATCCGAGCCCCTGCAGCAGAGCTTCTTACCGGAAAAAAGCACACGCCAGGAAATTGATGCTGTCAATAGCCGGGCTTTTCCACTGTTTACTTATAATCCAGAGAAGGATGGCCATTTCTCCGAAAAACTGGATGTGGCTATCAACCCGGATATGGATCAGGAT
>RFIL01000207.1 GCA_003695285.1 Calditrichota bacterium | reverse complement strand
CTTAACAAGAGGAGAAAAAATGAGTTCACAACCGCAAGAACCCACTGTTAAATATGCTCTGATCCTGGGTAGTAGTAGTGGTTTTGGTGCAGCCACTGGGTTGCGTTTGGCCAGAGAAGGATATAATATATTTGGAGTTCATCTGGATCGAAAAGCGACTATGCCGCAGGTTGAAGAGTTAATGGAAAAAATGAGAGGTTATGGGAGTGAAGTGGTATTCTATAATGTAAATGCCTCTGACGAAGAAAAGCGTAAAGAGGTGGTTGCTGATATCCGTCAACGGATTCCTGAGGGGAATTATATTAAGATGATGCTCCATAGTCTGGCTTTTGGAACTTTAAAGCCATTTATTGAAAAAGAGCCGAGCAAAGCTCTCACCAAAGCCAACGTTGTGATGACGATGGATGTCATGGCGCATTCATTGGTTTACTGGACCCAGGAATTGTACTGGAACAATTTATTGGGTTTTGGTTCACGCATCTTTGCCATGACCAGTCATGGGAGTACCACCGTAGTTCCCTATTACGGAGCAGTATCAGCCGCCAAAGCAGCTCTGGAAGCACATATCCGCCAGTTGGCTCTGGAACTGGGAGAAATCGGGGCCACCGCCAATGCCATAAAAGCCGGTGTTACCAATACACCCGCTCTTCAAAAAATTCCCGGACACGAACGGATGATAGAAATGGCAACACGTAAAAATCCAGCCGGTCGGTTGACCACTCCGGAAGATGTTGCCAATGCCATTGCTGCGCTCTGCTCCATGGATGCTCAGTGGATTAATGGAGATGTGATTGCTGTGGACAATGGTGAGTCGGTAATGGATAAGTGACAGTTGGATGAAAATGAATAGAAACTCCAAAAAGCCGCGGGTATTAATCGATGTGGATGGAGTGCTGAGGGATTTTATTGGTGGATTAAAAGAAGTCTATCTACGTGAATTTCCCGGTCATGAGATAAAACCGGTCATCTCTCGAAATCTGGAAGAATTTTTTCCACTGGGGAAAGAAATATATGAGTTCATGGATAAACATCACGCCTGGGAAATTCTGGCCAATGCTCCACCATATCCCGGGGCGATAGAAGCCCTGCAACGCTGGGAAGATGTATTTGAAATTGTAATCGTTACTGCCCAGCCACCTCAGGGGAGACATCCCACTCTGTTGTGGCTGGCAAAACACCGGGTTCCTACCAACGAGATACACATTACGTTTGACAAAGAGTTAATCCCTGGTGTCGCTTTGCTGGACGATTTTGTCGATAATCTGGAAAGCTTTGCATCCACGGATCGGCTGGCCGTTTGCCTTGACCAGCCATGGAATAAGGAATGGAATGGACCACGAGTCAAATCCGTGGATGAATTTTTTAATCTCGTTTCGGATTTCCTCAACCCTTCGAAACAGCAAGATGATATACTGTTGGCATAGCTACAGGGGTAGTATCACCCTGCAATATCCTGGTAATACACCTGTTCGGTTATAGCTGACCAGGTGGAAATCTCTTTATGAAATTTTGCAAAGGATTCATACACTTTCTTACTGGTTGGGTCTTCCGCTGTAATTTCCTCCAGAACTTCCTTTGCATATTGTCGGAATGCTTTGAGGACACTGTCCGGGAATCGAAGGATTTGGGTAGAAAATTCTGATTTAATTTTCTGAAGATATAGTGTGTTTTTGGCATCAAATTCCGCCAGCATCCAGCTGTTGGATCGAATGGCAGCCGTTGTGATAATTTCCTGTAAATCTTTTGGAAGTTGTTCATAGCTGGATTTATTAACAAACATTTCCAGTACGGTCCCAGGTTCATGCCAGCCGGGGTAGTAGTAGTATTTAGCTATCTTTGGAAATCCCATCAAATAATCATGGTAGGGCCCTATCCATTCGGTCGCATCGATAACACCCCGTTCAAGGTTGGTGTAAATTTCTCCCCCGGCTGACAGAATAGCCGATCCCCCTGCTTTTTTAATCACCTTTCCTCCCAGGCCGGGGATACGCATCTTTAAGCCTTTTATATCATCAACGGAATTTATTTTTCGATTGAACCAGCCCCCCATTTGGACTCCAGTGTTGCCACAGGGGAAGGGAACCAGGTTAAAGTCAGCATATAACTCCCGCCACAGATCCCATCCACCACCACTCAGAATCCAGGCGTTCATTTGTTGAGCATTCATCCCAAAAGGGACGGCAGCAAAAAACTGAGAAGCCGGGGCTTTACCGGCCCAGTAATAGGAGGCAGCATGTCCCATTTCTGCGACTCCCTGTTGTACTGCATCAAAGGCCTCTAGTGGCGGTACAAGTTCACCTCCACCATAGACCTGTATGGTTAATCGACCTTCCGACATTTCCTCCACCCATTTGGCAATTAATTCAGCACTTTCACCCAGTACCGGAAAGCGAGGGGGCCAGGTGGTCACCATCCGCCATTGATATTTTTTACGGGTATGTACGGCCGGGGCTCCACCCTCGGCTGTTTCCTTTGACTGACACCCCGCTAAAATCGAAGTACCTCCCAGCACCGAAACCGCGGCCTTTTTCAGAAAATCCCGTCGATTTAATGGCTTCATAAGACCTCCAATGTTTTGGTATTATTTGTAAGGTATATGAAAGTTAGAACTTCGGGTTTTCGATGGAATGCGAAAGATTAAAAATTGATTTTTTACTAATCACTTGAATAATCTCACCGATACTGGAAATGTTAACCAAACACGGATGTATGGTGTTAGACAGGCTCCATTCTCGTAATCATGGATGATTTCGAACCTCATGACATCGAAGTATTTAATTAATAAATGGTGTATATAAAGCATTCTTGTACCCGTGTCTCTTTAAGTTTATTTGTTTTAAGGGATTTATTCAAGGGTGAATTATTTTTTCACAGGGAAGAGAATTTTATGAGGTAACGTCATGAGGACGATTTTACTGGTTGAAAATGATCCCTACCTGCAACTTCTCTACGAACTTGAATTATCTGAGTTGGGATACCGAGTGATAACCGCCGGAAGTACTCAGATTGCGTTGAAAATGGCGGGAATGGAAAAACCAGATTTATTAATCATTGACCCTCATTTGCCTGAACGAGAGGGAAAAGAGGATCTTCATAAACTGGTAAAGACACAACCGGATATTCCGGTAATCATCAATTCCATACCCCATCCCCAGAAACGAGCGAGACGCACTTTACCGTGGGCCGTTCATGTGACGAAATCCTCTGATCTAACTGAGTTAAAACGTACTGTAAATCGGTTATTATCTGATTCAGTTGTTCAGCAGGTGATGAATTAAGGGGCTGTGTAAAAAAAAATCCAATCAAACATAATTACATATAATTGAATTTGTGGAAATTTTATTGGACTCACCCCTTTCGTCCTCTCTCCTGGCAAGAGAAAAGGGGTAGGGGGGAGAGTAGGAATTCATCTCATAAACAAATATAATCGTAAAACTCATCATTCTTTACTTTTTGATCACCCTCGTTCTGATTATCCTTTTCTGAAAATTTGAATTGTTGAACGGACCCTCCAGACGCAGCCAACCATATTTACCGACTATTTTTCTTGATTTTACCACAAAATGTCACTATTATTTTTCTGGTCTAAAATAAATCTCACCGGTTACATTCAAACTTCCTTCTTGAAAGGCTTTAATAATGTTTAACATTCAAGAGCGAAAAGTTTTAATCATTGGAGTGCTCTCATTAATTGTAGCAGTAGTGACGTATGGGTTATTAGATTCTACTGGTACAATTGATAATGAGCTGGGCAAATTTGGCGGTGCAATAACCGGGTTTCTGGCAGCCGCGGCTTTGCTGAATCGTATCTATGGTAAATCAGGTGAGATAAAGACAATTTCAGGCACCAAGGGAGTTTCTAAAGAAAAACCTGTTGACTCAGTCAAGCACGATATAAACCATAAGAAAGTTGTCTCTAAGAATCATGAAACTGTTTTTCCTCCGGGGGAACATTCAACTGGAACGGAAAAACAGATCACACTACCTGAAGATTTGGAAATATTTTTTAAAAAATTCGAAAAAGGAGACCGGGATGGTGAAGAATATTGTGAGGAATTATTACCCCTATTAAATCAGGTAGCGGGGGGGAGTTCTGAAAAAAAGAGGCTGAAATTGAACAAAGTCATTGCCACCCTGGTTGTTTTAGCTAAGGATTTAAGAAAAGCCCGCGAGGACTATCTGTTAGACCCCACGAATTCGAAAAAAGAAAGAATCCATACTCTCGATAGACAAATAATGATAATTATTAATGACCTCCGTTACGGGGAGTTATTAACCTCTCCTTAAAAGATTTTCGAGGTGAAAATTATATAGGAATTCATATAAATGGCATCGTGGGAAGAATTAGATAATTTTTATAAAGCATTTTCCGAATTTGAAGAGGAAGTTGATATATATTGTCAACAGCTTATTGACATACTATACCAAATTATTACCCATCTATCTTCCAAAGATCGAGAGTACATTCGGAAAGTGGTCTCAACCCTCCAGGTGAACAAACGAGACTTTAAACGACAACGGGATGAAGTAGCTCTGGATCCGACTGAAAATAACAGAGAGGAGTTACATCGACTGGAAATTCATCTGGTTACCATTATAAATGATCTCAGGGATCATGAAGTTATCCGAAAATTTCGTGAAAAGTTACAGGAACAAAACAGACCTTCTAATAATCGGATTGGCATCTCACCCACGGCAGATACTGCTATAACGGGTGTGTCAACGATATCCCTTCCAACCAACAAGCCACAGCAAGACATCACTCCCACCCGCAGCAGAGATGAAATTATTGACACTGCATTCAGAATAGTTGATAAAATACTACCTCCTGATGCCACTCCCATGGAAAGATTACAGGAAGTAGAGAGATTAGTATCCAGGACAATTGCCCGTCCGGTAGAAGAAAAATCAGTACCTCCCAGAGCAAATGAAAATCGAGCAAATTACATGCATTAATCAATTAGTATCTAAGTTTCCTTGGAATCATAAACCAGGAGCAACAGACGAGCCATGAAAGATGAAAATAAATTTTCTCAAAAAAATCCTCCCAATGGAAATAATGGGAATCCAGCCACCTCTATGGATGCGAAAGATTTGAATGCCAGAGGGAATGAACTTTATAATCAGAAGAAATACCAGGAAGCCATCTCTTATTATCAGGAAGCGATTAAAATTGATCCGGGGGAATGGATCTATTACGCTAATCTTGGGGATTCCTTTAGTAAATTAGGTGAATGGGAAAACGCCGTTATGTTTTATGAAAGAGCAGTAGAGCTACATCCTCAAGATGATTGGGTTCAAAATAGCCTGGGTATAGCCTATTCCATGGTTAAACAATATGAAAAAGCGAAAACTCACTTT
>RFIL01000206.1 GCA_003695285.1 Calditrichota bacterium | reverse complement strand
GGATATCTCATTTGCTTTTGAACAACTGGATATGGTAGACCTGGTGCTGGGCCCAACTGTTGACGGCGGGTATTATCTCATCGGAGCTAAACAAGACCATCCACAGATATTTGAAGGAATTCCATGGAGTAGTAGCGAGGTGTTAAGTCAAACCCTTTCCAGGATAAGCTCTTCTGGACTCACCGTTTATCAGTTACCGGTTAAATCTGACATCGATACCTTTGAAGAAGTACGAGAGTTGTGGTTACAATTTCAGCAAACCCCCAACCTGACCCATCAACTCCCTCATACCTTTCAGGCATTAAAGAAAATTTTTAGTGTCATGGACAAAAAAAAGAGATGAAAAATTTGCATTAATCAAGGATGCCATCCGGGATCATGTTAAAGATATCCGGATACTTTGACAGAGGGGTGTACAGGTTCAAAGCAAGTGTTGATAATCCATTTCCCCCTTTCCTCTCAAACCTCACAAACAGCTCCTACATCATCGAACCAGGGAGCGGTTTTTCCACCCATTTACCATCTTCCCTTATTTCCAGCTTCTGTGGGATAAACACATTGGCATATTTTCCGAACATGCCATGAACACGTACCTTCTGAGCCATATATTTTGCCATCCCGGTAGCCGATACAGCCAACACATACACATTATTATCTTCATCCACGATCGCGACCGGAATTCCCAAACTGGCGCATGCGGTACCGCATTTGGGTAGATTGTTTCCCTTCATATCTTTATGATCATCGGTTAAAAAACCACCCATGGCATAACACTTGGAATCGACAATCGTCCCACTAATCGTTTTCCCATTGGAATTCATTTTATCACCATCCCCGGCCTGTAAAAGCAAGAACAAAACACCGGTGATCAATATAACGGTAATTGATAACACGGAAATACCACGACGCATGATTTATTCCTCCATTTAATTGAAGTATTAGGATCATTTTCTCTTTTAATGTGCTACACCAACCCCCTGCCAGATGTAACATGCCTTACATGATATCGAATTTGATCTACTTCCCCTGATAACTTTTTTCCCGGTTCACTAAAAATCATTTGCGTGTTATTTTCTATTTGGTTAATAATGTGTGGATAAGATTTTCTGCTTTGAAGAGGTGTCAGGGGTGTATTAAAAAAACTTCTCTCCCCTACCCACTTAACGGAATCGTTCAAATAAAAGTTGGTTTTGAATAAGACAGCTCCTGAACTTGTTGCAACTCATGATCAAAACGTTTATAGACCGGAGGAATTATGAAATCTCTCATTCGCTTCATTTTACTGTTCTCATTTGTATGCCCATTGTTTTTCTATAATCCATTTTTAATGGGGCAGGAGAAGACAGGCTCCCCATTTGAACCCTGGAAGGTAGAAAAGCAGTATGGTGAGGCTGATACTGTCACCTTTACCCTCACCGAAGGGACCTGGATGAACCTCGATGTCAGCCCGGATGGCGCCTTTATTGTATTCGATCTCCTTGGGGATATATACAAACTTCCGGTGGAAGGCGGTGAAGCCATCCCTTTGACCAGTGGGCTGGCTTATGATGTACAACCTCGTTTCAGCCCAGATGGTAAATGGATCAGTTTTACCAGCGATCGGAGTGGCGGAGATAACATCTGGATTATGGACAGCGATGGGGGAAATCTGCATGAGGTCAGCACGGAAGATTTTCGTCTTCTCAACAATGCTGTCTGGACGCCTGATGGGCAATATCTCATTGCCCGTAAACACTTCACCAGCAGACGTTCGCTGGGTGCCGGTGAGATGTGGATGTACCACATTAGCGGCGGTAAAGGGATTCAACTCACCAAACGAAAGAATGACCAGCAGGACGCCGGTGAGCCCTGTGTTTCCCCGGATGGTCGGTATCTCTATTTTAGTGAAGACATGAGTGGTGGGAATACCTTCCAATATAATAAAGACCCCAACAAACAAATATATGTTATCAGACGTCTGGATTTGGAGACCGGCAAACTGATAAACTACATCACCGGCCCCGGTGGTGCGGTCAGACCACAAATCTCCCCGGATGGTAAATACCTTTCTTTTGTGCGACGAATCCGAACTAAAAGCGTGTTGTTTGTGCATAAACTGGAGACCGGAGAACAATGGCCGGTGTTTGATCAATTAGATAAAGATCAGCAGGAAACATGGGCCATTTTTGGAGTGTACCCGAATTATAACTGGCTCCCCAACAACAGAGAAATTATTATCTGGGCAAAAGGACATATCTGGAGAGTGAATGTTTTCTCGGGGAAGTTTCAACAGATACCGTTTAAGGTGACGACATCTCATTCTATCGCCAGAGCCTTGCGATTTCCTCAGCAAGTAAGTAACGAAGAGTTTCCGGTTAAAATGATTCGCCATGCCACCACTTCCCCTGACGGTAAATGGTTGGTCTTCAGCGCCGTCGGTCATCTCTGGAGGAAACGATTGCCAGATGGTAAAGTGACCAGATTAACCCGTGATGAAAACCATTTTGAATTTGAGCCCGCTTTTAGTCCCGATGGGAAATGGGTGGTGTACACAACCTGGAATGATACGGCAAAGGGGGCAATTTATAAAGTCTCTATTAAAGGGGGGAGAGGAGAAAAGCTGACCCGTCGCAAAGGTTACTATTATTCTCCTTCCTTTTCTCCCGATGGAAACCTGATTGTTTACCGTCGTGGGAGGGGAAATTATATCCTGGGATTCACGCATAGTGTTGATCCCGGTCTTTACTGGTTAAACGCAGAAGAAGGTGGCCCTGGTGTCAAAATCATCGATGAGGGGAGTCACCCCCGGTTTAGTGCAGATGGGAGCCGGATCTATTATTTCACATATCAGGATGGGAAGAAAGTGGTTAAAAGTGTCCGCCTCGATGGAGGAGAACCTCGCACTCATTTCACCTCTAAATATGCTACAGAAGTTGTCATCAGCCCTGATGAACAGTGGGTGGCTTTTCAGGAGCTTTTTAATGTTTATTTGACCCCCTTCCCGCATACCCCCACCCCCATTGACCTGAACAGTAACAGTAAAGCCATCCCTTTACAAAAAGTGAGTAAAGACGCCGGTTATTCCCTGCACTGGTCAGGAGATAGCCAGAAACTTCACTGGGTCATCGGACCGAACTATTATACTTGCAATCTCCTTACCACCTTTCCCTTTACCACCGGAATCCTGGACACCATCCCCCCACCGGATACCACCCGGATTCCCATTGAGTTGGTGATTGAAGAGGACATACCGGAGGGGAAACTGGCGCTGATTGGAGGGAGATTGATTACCATGAAAGGGGATGAAGTTATTGAAGATGGGGTCATTGTGGTGGAGAGAAATCGCATTGTGGATATCGGTCCACGAAACAAGGTTACTGTCCCCCCGGACGCCCTTACCATTGACGTTTCCGGTAAGACGATAATTCCCGGGTTGGTGGATGTACATGCTCACATGTGGCACAACTCCGGGAAAATATCCGCCCAACAAAACTGGAGTTACATGGCAAACCTTGCTTATGGAGTTACCACCACCCACGATCCCTCTGCGGATACTGAGATGGTTTTCAGCCAGTCGGAGATGGTCAGAGCGGGATTGATGATCGGTCCCCGGATATATTCCACAGGAACTATCCTTTACGGTGCTGAGGGTGATTTCAAAGCCGTCATCAACAATCTGGAAGATGCCCGATCCCATTTGAGAAGGTTGAAAGCAGTGGGAGCTTTTTCCGTGAAAAGCTATAACCAACCCCGTCGGAATCAGCGTCAGCAGGTCATCCAGGCAGCTCGGGAATTAAAAATGATGGTTTATCCTGAAGGGGGCTCTACCTTTTTCCACAACATGAATATGATTCTTGATGGACACACCGGAATTGAACACTCTATCCCCATTGCTCCGGTGTATCAGGATGTGATTCAACTCTGGTCAGCTTCGAAAACCGGTTACACCCCTACTCTGATCGTCGGCTATGGTGGGCTTTTTGGGGAAAATTACTGGTATCAGCACACCGAAGTCTGGAAAAAGAAACATTTACTCAATTTCACCCCGCGCTCCCTGATAGATGCTCGTTCCCGACGCAGAACCATGGCTCCGGAGGAGGAATATGGTCATATCCACAATGCTGAAGTTGCCAGAGCACTGGCTGATGCCGGTGTCAAGGTAAACTTAGGAGCCCATGGACAACTACAGGGATTAGGGGCCCATTGGGAACTCTGGATGCTGGTTCAGGGAGGAATGTCTCCCCTTCAGGCACTTCGATGTGCCACTTACAATGGAGCCTATTACATCGGGATGGAAAAGGAGCTGGGCTCCCTGGAAGCGGGCAAATTGGCAGATCTGGTAATTCTGGAGAAAAACCCTCTGGAAAACATTTATCATACAGAAACCGTAAAATATGTGATGAAGAACGGAAGGCTGTATGATGCATACACACTTAATGAGATTGGGAATCATCCTCGCAAACGCTTACCATTCTGGTGGGAGCTACCTGGCAGTAGCGACGCGTCAGTATGGAAAGCAGATGAAGCACTCCCCCATCTCCGATGTACCTGTTATCCTTTTCGGGGAGAAGAATAATGAAAATTTGGTCAGTAGAGATACGAAAGCACTGGCAACTTTTGTTTATCTTGTCACAACGTATGTAAGGTCAAAAATAATATGTATAAACCAACAGAGACCCCGGAGAGACAAAGCAATGAGGATAAAACTCGACAAAAATATTTTACTTCGGAGGTCTCGAGGTGAACCCGAAATACTCGTCAAATCTCTTGCTCTGGGTTGTCTGTGATTAATCGTTGTAAAATTGTTTGTTATAGATACCAAAAAATTGGTTATGAAAACAACACCCACCATCCCGGACTCTGCTTCTACCGGTAAGCTCATGATAGTGCTCCTTCTGGTGCTGTGGTTCTCTGGTTC
>RFIL01000205.1 GCA_003695285.1 Calditrichota bacterium | reverse complement strand
TTAAAGAGGCAGGTCTCAGGGATTCCACCCGTTGCGAGATAGAGGTTTTGAGAGGAATAGGTAAATAGTGGCTCGGGATGAAGATCTTTTATTCTTTCCAGATGTTTTTCGGGAAAATTGCCTGCAATCCCAATAAACCAACCCATAAATGCTCATTTCCATTTAAAGTGGAAGTTTTCCCGGCTCGGGTATATCCCATCCCCAATGCTATCAGGGGTGTGATTCATGCCATAAAGAGGCATCGTGTTATAGGGATATTTGAAAAAAATTCGCTGACTAATGGAGATTATTTAGCCAGCGAATGGTATCCTTCAATAACCTCAGTTTAAAGAGAGGAGTATGCGCGTTTAAAGGATTATCCGGCCACACGCTCCAATAAGCCCGCCGCAATCAGTTTTCGTGCAATTTCTTTAAATGCCACACTGGCGGCACTTTCCGGGTTTTTAGCCACAATGGGTACACCGGCATCCCCACCTTCAGCAATCTCCGGTTCTATTGGAATCTCTCCCAGGAAAGGTATCCCCAATTCTTCAGCAGCCCGGGCGCCTCCCCCCTGACCGAAGATATAAACCTTCTCACCGCTGGCGTTATTGATGTAATAACTCATATTTTCCACTATGCCAAAGGAATGGAGATTTAGTTTTTGGAACATCTGATGGCCTCGTCGGGCGTCTACCAATGCAACTTCCTGTGGCGTGGTGACCACTATAGCGCCGGTCATCGGTACTTTTTGAATCAGGCTTAACTGAACATCGCCTGTGCCGGGAGGAAGATCGATCACCAGAGTATCCAATTCTCCCCAGTCAACATCACGTAAAAATTGTTCAATAGCTTTATTTACCAGGGGACCTCGCCAGATGACGGGGGTGTCTTTATCAAGGAGAAACCCCATTGACATCATTTTGATCTCAAATTTTTCTATCGGGAGCAACTTCTGAGCTTCACTAATTCGGGGACGTTCATCAACTCCCATCATGATATGAATGCTGGGTCCATAAATATCACTATCCAGCAATCCGATTTTCAACCCCTCCTGAGCCAGAGCAATGGCCAGATTCGTGCTAACCGTCGATTTACCGACTCCACCTTTACCGGATGCCACTGCGATAATACTTTTCACGCCCGGTATTGGAGCCCGGCCAGCCCACGGGTCCTGGGAGGGCTGTGGAGGACCTGGAGGGGTTAAAGTCGGTAACCCTTCTATGACCATGATTTTACGATCCGGTATCTCCGAGGAAAGCACTTCCTGAATATTTTTCTTGACCTGACTTTTCTTATCCTGGTCATCGGTGTTGAATTTTAATTCTACAGTAATCCGTTTTTCCTGTATTTTGATGGATTTAACGATCCCAAAAGAAATAATATTATCGTCATAACCGGGATAATTGATCTGTTGAAGAAGTGTCTTTATGGCATCTTCCGTTACCTGATTCATTCGTTCTCCTTTGCTTCATTAAAGGTCAATAATTTCCTTAGTTCAGTTACACAATCACTGCATTCAGCAATTCGTAAATTTAAGTTGTTTGGTGTGGGATTTAAAGGAGTTTTAAACTCTATTTTTCATCCTGAGGTTGGTGTTCGAACATGCGTAGATAAAATTCTTTCATTGAGGATTCAATTTTTTCTACCAGTTGATGTTCCACTGATTTTTCCGCTAATAAAACAGCATTTTTGATCGCCTTGGCTTTGGAACGGCCGTGGGCTTTGATAATCAATTTTTGAAATCCCAACAGTGGAGCCCCCCCATATTCCGAGTAATCCAACCGTTTCTTTAATCGTCGAAGAGTGGGGGTAAGCATGGCAATACCCATTTTCGGAAAGACTCCTTTTTTCCAGATCTGCTTTAATGTTCCCATCATTAACTCAGCAAAACCTTCCAGGGCTTTTAACACAATGTTTCCAGTAATGCCTTCGGTGACAATAACATCCACGCTACCTCGCATAATATCCTTACCCTCAACATTCCCGCTAAACTGAACAACCTCCATTTGTTTCAGAAGTTGATAGGTTTCGATCAGGGTGCCATGCCCCTTGGTTTCTTCTTCGCCAATGTTTAATAAACCCACCGTTGGATTTGAAATCCCCATTACCTCCCGGGCGTAATGGGTTCCCATAATCGCAAAACTGGCCAGTTGGTTTGGGGTGCAATGAATGGTAGCACCGACGTCTAACATGATGGTGAATCCGGGGTCTGTGCTACCTTCCTTCGCAGATGGTAACACTGCTGCGAAGGCGGCTCGCTCTATACCTCCCATGCGGGGAATCTCACGGGAACAAGCCATTACCGTAGCCCCGGTGCTACCTGCACTGACCAGAGCATCACCTTTGTTATCTCGTATCAGTCGGGCAGCGACATTAATGGAAGCATCTGGCTTGTTCTCCACCGCTTCCCTGGGGGATTCTTCCATACCAATGACTTCGGTGCAATGCACAATTTCATAACGGTTGGAAGGCAGATGATACTCATCGAGGTATTTCCGAATCTGAACTTCATCACCAACAAATAGGCAATATAGAGTCTCACTTTCCATAGCAGCTCGAACTGCTCCCTTGATAATTTCCTCCGGGGCATAATCTCCACCCATGGCATCTATAACAATTCGATAAACTTCCATATTCCATAACCCTTGCTTTTTGTTAAATATACGATGCATCAGCGGATAATTCAAGTTATGGCGGGTGAAACCACTCGTCTTTGGTTCATCTTGGGTTGAGTATGCGCTACGGTCACTGGAGTGTATATGAGAAGCTTTAGTTTTTAACAGGTTTACTTGAGACGTTAAAAATTAGAATCTTTTGCAAAGGGAAATACAGAGTATTAAATTAGCTGTTTCGAGTAAAGATAAGTGGGATTTTATAAAATAAAGGAGGTCAGGTCGGAATAAACGAAGTTAGAAGTATTCATCCACAGAAGCGAATTTTTAAACCGTTATATACAAGAATTTAATATTTTTTCAAAAGATGTGCCTAATAAATCACTATCAAAAATTAAATAACTTTTAAATTAACAAATAATTTTCCCATACTCGATGTATGTGGATAAAGGAGGTCTACGATGGCTAAGAAATACGTGTATTATTTCGGCGGTGGCAAAGCTGATGGCAGTGCTGAAATGAAAGACCTGCTGGGAGGAAAAGGTGCAAATCTGGCAGAAATGACCAATGTGGGAATTCCGGTACCACCCGGATTCACTATTTCCACAGAAGTTTGTACCTACTACTACCAACATGATAACACTTATCCCCCCGAATTAGAATCTCAAGTTCTGGAAGCCCTCTCGAAGGTAGAAAAGGAGATGGGAGCAAAGTTTGGAGACCCGGACAACCCATTGCTGGTATCCGTCCGATCGGGTGCACGAGTCTCAATGCCCGGTATGATGGATACGGTGTTAAATCTGGGGTTGAATGATCAGACCGTTGAAGGACTTATCAAACAAACCGATAACCCTCGTTCTGCTTATGATTCCTACCGACGATTCGTCGCCATGTATGGTGATGTGGTTTTAGGATTGAAGCCGGAAACAGAGAACGATATTGACCCCTTTGAAGAAATTCTGATGGCCAAGAAATCTGCTCGAAAGGTGGAGTATGATACGGAGCTGGATACTGAAGACCTCAAAGAGCTGGTGCTGGAATTCAAGGCGTTGATTAAGGAGAAAACCGGTGAGGATTTCCCCGAAGATCCTATGGAACAGCTCTGGGGCGCCATTGGAGCGGTTTTCAAATCATGGAATAATGAGCGAGCGAAGGTTTATCGCCAATTACACCATATCCCTGAAGAATGG
>RFIL01000004.1 GCA_003695285.1 Calditrichota bacterium | reverse complement strand
GCTAATGAATGCTTCCTTTATGGATTTTCTCCTTCCCACAGCGATGGAAATACCTCCGATCGAGACCGCACATCTGGAAACCCCTTCTCCCCTGAATCCGCTGGGAATTAAAGGAGCCGGCGAAGCCGGGGCTATACCGGTGGGACCTCTTTTTGCTCAGGCCATTGAAGATGCCCTTCCGGAGTTTTATCTAAAAATTACGGAAATACCTCTCAGCCCCAATCGTTTGTTTGAGTTGTTAAATAAATAAAAAAAATCAATACAGGAGCGGAAGTATCAGAACAAAAGATGATTCCGGCTGAAATGTCAGGCCCTTTTGATGTACAGGGAATTGTATCCTGGAATATAGGAAAAATCTATTTCTCGTTTAAATTTTGACTGCTTCATTGATATTGAGGAGATTAAAGGAGAATGGAAACATGAAACCACCACCCTTTGACTATTTTGCCCCCCAAACGTTGGAGGAAGTGTTACAATTGTTGGAACAATATGGGGATGATGCGAAAGTACTGGCGGGAGGGCAGAGCTTAATTCCCACCATGAATTTTCGACTGGCTCAACCAGCCGTTTTGATAGACTTAAATGGTATCCGGGAATTAGCTGATATTCAGGAGAGCGATGAAGAAATAACGGTGGGAGCGATGACCCGTCAGAGAATGCTGGAGAAGAGTGTGATCATCCGTGAAAAAACGCCTCTCATTTTTGAAACCATCCCTCACATCGCTCATGTGCAAATTCGCAATCGTGGAACCGTTGGAGGGAATCTGGCTCATGCGGATCCAGCCTCTGAATTACCGGCAGTCATGGTCACGTTGAACGCAACATTCAAATTACAGAGTCTTAAAAGTGAACGATGGGTTTCTGCCAGTGATTTCTTCCAGGGGATGTATATGACCGCCCTCCAACCGGAGGAAATTCTGACTGAAGTTCGGATTCCTGTTCAGGCGGTAACGGGTCTTTATGGATTTGAGGAAGTCGCCCGACGACATGGTGATTATGCGTTGGCCGGAGTATCAGTGCTGGTCCACCTCGATGAAAATCAGAACTGTGAGGATGTCAGGATAACCTATTTTAGCGTTGGGGAAGCTCCGGTGCCAGCTCACAATGCGGTTCAATTTCTGACGGGACAACCTCTGGAGGATGAGATAATTTCCGAAGCGGCAGAGCTGGCAGCCAATAATGACATTGACCCTCATGATGATATCCATGCCTCAGCAAAATATCGTCGGCATCTGGCAAAAATCCTCACTATCCGAGCCCTTCAAAAGGCGAAAAACCGCAATAAACCCAATTAAAAGGCTGGTAACGCTCATGACGGATAAAATCGATTATTCTAAACTCCTGCAAGTGGCCATCGATGAAGCTCAGTTGGGATTAAAAGAAGGGGGTATCCCGATTGGGGCGGCTTTGTTTGATGGTTCAGGGAAATTGTTGGGTAAAGGACATAATCGTCGGGTACAGGAAAACGATCCATCCATCCATGCGGAAACAGATGCCTTTCGTAAAGCGGGTCGTCAAAAAAATTATCGGGATAAAATCATGGTGACAACTCTGGCGCCCTGCTGGTATTGCAGCGGGTTAATCCGTCAATTTAAAATTGGTACGGTGGTGGTTGGGGAAAGTGTGAATTTTTCCGGTGGGGTGGAATGGTTGAGAGAAAACGGTGTTGCGGTCATCGATTTGAATTCCCGCGAGTGTATCGAGATGCTTTCGGACTTCATCTCGAAGAACCCGGAACTATGGAATGAAGACATCGGGGAATATTAAAACCCAATTCTCACAAGCCATTATTCTTCCTGTTCAACAACGTTTCTCCTTCCCGGGCATCATGAGACTCACCCGTTCCGTTTCAGGTTTTGAGAATCTTTTAATTTCCCCCCACTTGAAGTTTTGGTGCAAAGGGATTGAGGTTATCTCAATTTATCTTTTTTTATTTGTTTAAAATCTTCACTTTTTATACCATATACCTCCGAATGGAGGGATTCACCCACTGATAAATCATTTTTCTTCCTGGTGGGAATCCGGATTAATTAAGGGATGATGAACCAAAACTGTGAGGATGCAATGGAAAAACGTACTCCGTTTCCACCCGTATTCTGGGTTGCCAATTCCATAGAAGTTTTGGAACGTTTTGCCTACTATGGAATTTATATGGGCTTCGGCATTTATATGGAATATCTCGGATATTCCAAAGGCGAATTAGGTTTCATCCAGAGTTTGTTCTTGATTTTTTCCTATGTGGTTCCGGTCATATCCGGGACGTTTGCTGACCGTTATGGGTTTAAGAAGGTGCTCATTGTTTCTTATCTGGCCTATTTACCTTCCATTTTGTTGTTAATGTTCACCAAATCCTTTTCCGGCATTGCCCTGACCATGTTAACCATTGGATTGGCTGCCGGAATTTTTAAACCATTAGTCTCCGGAACCATCCGGGCTGTTACGGACAAGACGAATAAGACCCTTGGTTTTGGGATTTTTTATGCCATGGTAAACGTGGGTGCCTCCCTTGGTCCCATTGTCGCCGGTATTTTAAGGGCGATTTCCTGGAATTATGCCTTTCTGGCCGCTGCCATTGGTATTGGGGTGATGTTGTTAATCACGATCTTCTTTTACAAAGAACCCGAACGAGAAATGGAAGGGATTACCTTGCAGCAGAAATTTCGGGATATCTGGGTTGCGTTATCTGACGCCAGGTTTGCATTTTTCTTATTTTTATTGGGATTGTTCTTCTGGTTACCATTCTGGGCTTTTTTCAATATCATGCCCTTATACATCGATCGGAATCTCGATACGGCGACATTGTATCAAAATGTGAAAAGTATTTTCTTGATTGGTCCCTTCCTGGCAAATTTATTGTCCTATACGGATCAGGATGGGGTACGACGACTCCTGGGGGAGACCATCTCCCACACCGGCTATATCATCATGCTTTTTCAGGTGTTTGTTTCTCGTATTTTTGAAAAACGGGACGCCATTTTTACGTTCTTAATCGGACTCTTCATCGCGGCTATAGGATTGCTGGTGGCTGCATTCGCTAAGAGCAGTGCACCCGCGTTAATTTTTCTGGGGATTGCCCTTTTTGCCATCGGAGAAATGGCCTCCTCTCCTCGAATCCAGGAATATATCACCTGGATTGCCCCTAAAGAAAAAGCAGGGTTGTACATGGGAGCCAACTTTCTGGCAGTCGGACTTGGGGGTGGTTTAAGCGGATTTTATACCGAACTGTATGGGCAATTCCGGGATCAGGGCTCTCCGGAGTTTATCTGGTACACCCTCGCTGCTCATTTAATCCTGGGAATTGTGGTTCTTTTTGCCTACACCCGCACAATCGGAAAATTTAAAGAGTTGGAAGCCTGAGCTGGTCACTACATATTTTTTCAAACTCGGGGTTGTAAAGGTGGTCTTTGCAACCCCTTTTTCATGATATGATGTGTTCACCATCCCGGTTAGAGTTGAAGGGCCTGCAAAATATGTTTTTGTAAGGAATTTTTGGCTGGTTGCCAAAATGGAGAGGGAATGTTGCAACGAATCTTCCCTGAATCCATGCCCACTTCCCTGTGTGCCTTGCAACATTCCCCATCAGAGAATACACTATCGGCGAAAAGATAGGGGAATAAAGTGTAAAATTTTAAAGAGTTGGGGAAATTGTCCGGAGGGTGAAACCGTTTATTTTGTCAGAAAGCGAATGACCTTTTCAATGGCTTTTTGACAGACGGGGTCAAATTTTTCCGCAGCTTTGGAGAACATGATGCAGTTTACCGCCGGGCGATAGAGGCCCTTACCCTGGTAACCAGCCCCTTCGAAAGCTCCCACCTTATTTCCATATGGCAGGCTGTTGAAAAACTGTTTTAATTGGTTAACATGGGCCAACTCAGCCTGATATACAGTTTCTTCTGAGGCGCCTTTCTGGGTAAGGTCCTTACGAAGTCGATACCAATTTTCCACCAGGCTGTCATATACTTCCTGATGCCATGGGGTCGGCAGTGGGATGTCTGGATCGACCAGGTGTTTCCATTTCAACCCCTCACCTGAGGGATGTGCGGAAATATTGGGTTGCCAGGGCTCCTCTCCTTTGTGGTGGAAATCCGTATAAGCCACCTGGCTGGTATAATATTCATCTCCCAGGCCGGCAAAACTGTGGCCAAATTCATGCACAAAAACAAAGGGGCTCCAGGGGTCATCCACGGTGGTGGTGGCGTAGAAATTATAAATTCCTCCCCCGCCATACTGATGTTCGTTGACTAAAATGCATAGAGCATCATAGGGAACAGCAGAAGCCATATCATGAAGGGTTCGGGTATCGAAGGTCATTACATAGCGTTGAGAGCCAAAGGTGTTGAATGAAGTGTTCAGGATGGTGTTTTTGAAAACGCCTCTGGCCGGATCATCGGTTCCCGATTGAGCGGAAGGTTTAAACAAGGCATAAATGTTAAACATATTCCGATAGCGGGTAAAGGGCTGATATTGAAAAAGGTGATCAATCATCCGTTTACAATCGGAGAGAAACTTAGCCTTTTCTTGATCCGAATACCCTTCGGCGATAAGAGCCAGATCAATGCTTTCGGCGGGTTGTCCATGAAGGGTGAGCGTGGTGACTTCCACTCCAATAGCCCGTTCCTCTCGGTTAATTTTCCAGCTATCGGGATTAATGGTGGTTTCCCAGAAAATCTGTGACATGCTGTTTAGCGAATCTCTTTTTAATAATTGGAGCCGGATTTCTTTCCGGGGGAAGGGGATAATCAGGGTTTCGTGGATGGTTTTTTGCACACCCGAGTTGGCTTCTTCCGTGGTCTGCCATTCTCGAAAGAGGGAGGAAAATCCCCGGGAAAAGATTAGCCGATTACTCTGAACATCAAACACCTGCACCATATAATCACCCAGATTCAGGGTATCCAGTAAATTCTGACGCGACCCTGCCCAGGGAGAGATTTCATACAACTGATCGAGAGTAGCATAATCTTCGTATTTATTCCCGAAATGATAGTAATCCACCCTTAGCGCATTGTCGGTAAAATATCGGTCGTAAGTGGATTGTGGGTATATCGGTAAGTTGAATAACCACCCACACAGAATCGTAAAGAGAAACCACTTTTTCATCCCAAACTCCCCTGTTGAGACCTGTTCATCAAATTGTTTCAGCGATTGGAAGTGGCTGATATCGAATATTGAAGTTAATAGTTTAGGGATTTTTATGCCGTAAATCAAATATAATTCAATTTTTATAAAAGGAAATGGAGCATCGCTGTACTCGTTGGTTGTTCAGGCATCGGAAGTGAGGCTGTAAGAAAGCAGAATGTCTTTTTCACTTGAGAGCCTAATGATAATTCCCCAAAAAATATTTAATCTTTTATATATATATCTTTTTTACAATGAAGTGTGAACTGAGTAAGTTTACATCCCGGAGGGTAGGTTTTCGGGTGGTTTGAATGGATTCATCCCGCAGCACAATTCCAACAGATGAGGAGAGGGTCGAGAGAAAGTGAATCGTCTGTTTCATTTTTCAGGAAATCAATTGGGCTGGCCACCGCAAGGATTCTCCCGACGACAGGCAGATAATTTGAGCCCCGGTCTCTTCGGTGGGATCGGGGCGTTCTTTATAATCTCCACTTTCCCTTCCAAAATCAATGGATTTCCGGCACATTTCACATTTGCCGATCTTCTCATTTCGCTAACAATTGTTTTATGTGAGGCAACGCGGGGATTATCCATAGGGGGAGATATAACTTGTGAGCCTGGAAGGAGATGGTTATATTCTCAAGTCAAAATATTACCGAGAGGTGAGTGGTTATTCAATGCCGAAGATAAATGTGTTACCGCCCAATATCGCCAATAAAATAGCCGCCGGGGAGGTCGTGGATCGACCGGCGTCTGTGGTCAAGGAGTTGGTGGAAAATTCAATTGATGCCGGTGCAACGGAAATAACCGTGGTTATCCAGCAGGCTGGAAAAGAGCTGATTCAGGTGGTGGATAATGGTAGTGGAATGGATGAAACCGATGCGGTGCTGGCATTTGAAAGACATGCCACCAGTAAAATTACCAATATAAAAGACCTGGATCGGATTTTTACCCTTGGCTTTCGGGGGGAGGCGTTGCCCAGTATTGCCTCTGTCTCCCGGTTGGAATTAATCACCTGCACGGCTGACAGCAATGAAGGGGTGTTGTTGCGGATCAATGGTGGAAAACTGGAACACAAAGAAAAGGTAGCCGCTCAACCGGGCACCATCATCTCTGTTAAAAACCTGTTTTTCAATACCCCGGCGCGCCGAAATTTTTTGCGGGCAGATACCACAGAATTCAATCACATCTTAAAATGGTTGAAACGATTTTTTCTGGCCTATCCGAATATCCATTTCACCCTTATTAACAATGGTGAGGAATTGTATCACCTGCCGGCTACTTCTCTGGATGAGCGCATTGCCCAGGTGTTCGGAAAGGAGTTTTATGAAGGCCTGGTGTTTGTTCAGGAGGATTTGGGTGAAATTTCCCTGCAAGGTTATGTCTGTCGCCCGGACATGGCAAGGGGAAATACTCAGAATCAATTCATTTTTCTAAACCGAAGGACTATTGTCAATCGGAATTTATCACACGCTGTGTTTCAGGGTTATGGAAATCTTCTCGAGCGTTCCCGATATCCACAGTTTGTGATGTTCCTGGAGATTCCCCCGCATCTGGTGGATGTGAATGTTCATCCGACAAAAATGGAGGTTCGGTTTGCCAATGAGCGGGTGATCTACCACCTCTTTCTCTCTGCAGTTCGAAAGGCGATTCAATC
The DNA here is from genome assembly GCA_003695285.1 of Calditrichota bacterium. Lineage (GTDB taxonomy): Bacteria > Calditrichota > Calditrichia > RBG-13-44-9 > J075 > J075. Next base: position 1,098 of record RFIL01000004.1, on the reverse strand, counting down.
CAAAAATATTATTCCCAAATTTTCCATGGCTCCCCAGGAAAAAGAAAAGCAAGAAATTCAAAAACAGTTTATTTCCTCCACTACTGTTTTACCTTCGAGAGAAACTCAAAGTGGAAAACAATCAAGCCAAATCTCTCCTGCCTCTTCTCAACAACAAATGAGTTTTGAATATGAAGAGTTACCAACTCCCTCCCATAGGACCGCCCCATCGGAAGAGGAAGCGCCCACTACTCAGCAATCCACGTTCTGGCAGGTGCACAATCGCTATATTCTTTCTCAAATCCCCAGTGGTCTGGTGATTATCGATCAACATGTGGCTCATGAACGGATTTTATTTGAGCAAATATCGGATTCATTAAAAGAAGGAAAGTCAATTCCCACCCAGCAACTGCTCTTTCCTCAAACCATCGAGCTGTCTCTGGATGATTATTTGATTTATCAGGATATTAAAGAATGGTTAAGCAAGATAGGATTTGCTATAACCGAACTCAGTGGGCGGAGTATTGTTATTGAGGGGATTCCGGGAGACGTGAAGGTGGGTAAAGAAGAAAAAATTTTGCTGGAGATATTGGATTATTTCCGGGAGAATGAAGGAAATGAGTATCCCCCTCATGAGCGTATTGCCGCCGCCTTTGCCTGTAAAAATGCTATTAAATCCGGTGAGAAGTTAACTCAGGAAGAGATGAAGAGTCTGGTCAATCAGCTTTTTCAGACCCGGGAACCCTATTTTTGTCCCCACGGGCGACCGGTTATTGTGACCCTCCATCTGGAAGAATTGGACAAAAAATTTAAGCGCATCTAATTTGTAACTGTTCAGGGCTTTTTTGGACAGGATTTACCGGAGTAATCTGATTTAAGTTTTTTCCCACTCGGTGGGGCTTCTTAAAAAGGTCACCCGGTCATTCTAAGCGGAGCGAAGAATCTACGTTATATCCGCAAAACAAGAGATTCTTGGTCACGTCGTTCCTAAAAATGACCCCCATCAGTCTTTTTTCTACTCTCGTGGGGCTGTCTAAAAAGTAAATTTAACCAAAAATAATTACATATAAATGAATTTGTTGCAAATTCATTGAACTCACCCCCTTCGCCCCCTCTCTT
>RFIL01000204.1 GCA_003695285.1 Calditrichota bacterium | reverse complement strand
TTTAAAAGGGGGTAAATTATGAACGGAAACAACATACCCTCCGATGATCAATCCTAACACATGTCGATAAAGAGAAATGAGACGAAAGAATGCCCCTTTATAGACAGCAAAAACATGAGGGGTACGGTAAAATTGACTGAATGCATCGTCTTTTTTATTGTTCTCAAACCGCTTTCCGTCGCGCTGAAACTCAACGTCCCGGTTGACCCCAATGTTCAGGTCATCAGTCTTCATAGGTACAGTTTATGAAATTTTCTTTAAAAGATAAAATATTTATTTAATTCTCCCCCAACTAAACAAAGGCGGCTATGGATTCCACGGCCACCTTTGTTTAATAACTTCTATAGTTTATAGATAATGCGACTGAGCCAATCAACACTCAACTCAGGCACCCGTTTTCTGGGGCTTTTCACTGCTGCTCATCTTTTTCGACAGGTCTTCAACCATTTTCGTCAGCCTGTCAACCTTGTCAGACAGTTCCTGCACTTCTGTTTTGGAAGTCAATCCCAGTTTTTCAACAACTTTCTGAACATTCTCTTCGATCATCTGAGGGATGTTCTGACTCAGCTTTTCAGTCACTTCTTTACTGATTTCTTCTGATTTAGTGCTAAAATAGCTGGAAAGAGAACTCACGGTTTCCTTGGCTTTCTTTTCGAACTCTTCTCCCTTGCCTTCCAGCTCCTTCCCTTTTTCCAGGAATTTGTTGAACAGTTTTTCCCCTTCCTCTTCGATGGTTGAGAATACCCCTAAACCGGCCAGCCAGATTTCCCGGGCCTTCTCGGTAAGTCCGGCTTGCATTTCTTTTGCTTTTTCCTTATTGGTGGTCATGATGACACCTCCTGAACTTGTTAATTGGTTGATGAATTTTCTTCATTTTTTTCCTGTTCGATTGACAATTGATTGGCCAGAGTATTGATGACCTGCTCCAGAGATTCAATTCTTTTTTTCAACTCGCTAATCTCTGATGACTCTCCCTTTCCAAATAACTTTCCCAGAGAATTCGGTACCAGTTGATCCAGCCCATGTCGTACCTGTTGAAGACTATCATCCAACAGATGATTTCCCCAGCGAATAATTTCATGTAACACTTCCGAAGATAATGGATTTCTCCCCCGTTTCCCCTCTTCCACAATAACCTGAGTTAACGTTTGAACGGTAATATCCGCTTCCGTGGTATTATCGATAACCTGGACCTCTTCCCCCTGGCGAATCAAATTGGCAATTTCTTCCAGTGAGATATACTTGCGATTTTCTGTATCGTAAAGTTTGCGATTTTCATATCGTTTAATAATTCGAGCCATGCTTACATCACCTGTTTGAATACTACTTTTAATTTAAGGATGGCAGGGGGCCAAAACTCCCTTACCTGCCATCCTCCCCTTTTTGGTTGTTTCAACCCACCGTGTCAGGCTTTCTTGGTTTTGGAAGATTTCAGCAATTCATCCAGTTTCTTCGTTAACTCTTCCACACTAGTGCTTAATTTGTCCACTTTTTCATTCAGAGCACGCACTTCATTGCGGGTGGGTACACCAAAAGATTCCAGAGCACTTTGGAATTTTTCTTCTACCATCGGGGGAATTAACGCACTCACTTTGGCGGTTACTTCTTCAGTAATTTTTTTACTGCGTTCGCTAATGGTAGAGGTGACAGCTTCCACTCTTTCACGAGCCTTCTTCTCGAAGGTCTCCCCTTTGGACTCCATCTCCTTACCCTTTTCCAGGAATTGGTTAAACAATCGTTCACCTTCTTCCTCGATGGTAGAAAACACACCCAGACCAGCTAACCAGATATCTCGGGCTTTGTCGGTAATTTCACCTACGATCGGGGTACTTTTTTGATTGTTACTCATGGTTCGTTCCTCCTTATGGTTGTGTTTGGTTAAGTGATTCATTTTCATACTTTCTTTTCTTTAATTAACTGACAGGCAAAATATAACACATTGCGTTATAACTTGTCAATATTTTTTTATTTTTTTTGACGCACTGCGTTTAAAAAAGTTTCGCTATTGGGACTAAGTTATTGCAAAACAAAGAAATGTATCTCATTATAAATTACACTATTTAACCACAATTTTCCGCACTGCGTTATTTTTTTGACACATTGTGTTGAGAACACCCCTTGTTTTGACACACCGCGTAGAGCATTGGTATCTATCTACCGGTCAACAGGAAAACAAAGCGGAACAAATTTTAAAGTTAGAACTTTAATCTACTGTCATGACCAAAATTGACAGGGGATGCTGATATGCGAAGAAAAAATCAAAGAAACTGGATGTTCATACCCTTGCTGGTGTTCTTTCTAATCTTTGGGTGTGATCAAAATATAGCTGATGTAAATCCGGGGAAGCTACCCCCTCAAGAGCGAACAAATTATCAGTTTAAACAACGTCAGGTACCCTATACAGCAATTCCCAGGCCCTACACCGAAACCATGTATTTTTTGTATGGGTATAGAGTTACCGACAATCAAATACAAATTCTGGAACAATTGCTACAGGCTAATATACCCCTGCAAGAAGCATGGTATCCGGATTATTCAATTCCCTCAGTTTGTATGGTACTCATCCCGGATCAAATGATTGTAAAATTACGACAACCAGATTCTTCCATTTTTAATTTTGGTTTTGTTCAGGACAGTAGCGATGCGATGCCCGGACTGTGTCTTCCTTACTGGTTCCACGTACAGGTCAATCTCGCTGAAGACAATTGACAGGAGAACAAAGTTCCAAAACGTGAGTCTCTCTTCCCAATTCTATGAAATATTCTCATCATCGTAAGCTTCTCACATAACGATTTGTTTAATCTCCCATCCGAGTGTATCTTCCCTTTCAACGAATAATATGGATGAACCCGTTTAAAAGGTTGCCAGATGATTTCAGACGGTGGGATGAAAACCCGTAAATTTTTCATATTGCTTACAATTTTACTTCTTTTCACCTCCACGCTTCACCTCCTTCGGTATACCCGCGGCGAAAAGGCTGAGATTTCAGTTCACTTGTTTAATCGAACTGTCACCGGTAAACTCCAGACTCTCTTCTACGATCCCCACGATTTAACCATTTATTTTGAGATTGCTAAATGGTTCACTTCACCTTCCGGCACTTTTCAGGAAATTTATTATTCATATCCCCCACTGGCCAACCTGGTGTTCACCATTCCCTATCAAATGATGAATATGTTTCTGATTTCAAATGCTGACCTGGAAGTTCAAAAAAATATTTATTTCGTCATTTTTTCATTGTTGATGGTCGTGTTAGCTTCCATGGCGATTCATACGGTATATTCATTGCGGAAATCCTATCAATGGATGGCGTACTTTATGTTGTTGCCAGCCTGTTATTACATGACATTGAATCGCTTCGATATTCTACCGGCCTATCTGACTTTGCTTAGCCTTCAAGCCTTACTACGGGGAAGAGAGAAATGGGCGTTTTTCTGGCTGACATTGGGAATGATGATTAAATGGTACCCAGCTGTATTGATACCAGTGTTCTTGAGATTTCTGTGGGATACAAATCGCGATAAAATTAAGTCATCTTTAATATATCTGGCCGGGTATATGGCGGTGGGTCATGTGTTACTACTGATTTTCGGCGGGGTAAAGGCCATAACTCTGCCTTACATGCTACAACTGGATAGAGAAATTAACCAGGAAAGCCTGATGTATTTAATGACTATTCTGATGGGCACTAAAAGCGATGGAAATTCATTTCTGCATTATTTTTTTGTGTTCATGCAAATACTGATTCCCTCTCTTGTATTACTGGTCAGAGTTAATACCCCCAGACGATTGTGCTATTGGTCAGGTATTTCCATAACCGCATTTATTTTATTTTCACCTATTTATTCCCCCCAGTGGATTCTCTGGATAATGCCCTTCCTCTTGCTTTGCACAGACTCCCCGGTTGAGTTAATCCCCATCATTTTATTTGACGGGATAACGTACCTCTATTTCCCTTTTATCTATGGCAATAAAGCGCTTTTTCCAGGCCTTTTTATCACCATGATGATTATTAAAACGATGATACTGGCTTATTTTATGTTCTGGTTATACCGAAAAGCAAACACCCGTTTCCGATTGGAATCTGAACAGTCCTGTTAGTGACTAACCCACCTCATTATTCCAGCCAGCTAAAGGGATAACCCGGATCATCCACCTCTAAAGATTCTTTTGTGGGGATCAGTGGACGAAAG